>DYTB01000033.1 GCA_020726185.1 Candidatus Odyssella sp.
CCGCTTAGACGCAGGTTACATAATCCGGCTATTGCTCTCCATGCAATGTTCCAAGCAACGAACCCTAAACGGTCTTGAAAACTCATAGCTAGTCTTGTTAAGTAGCCAGCAGGTTTTTTATCGTGGGTATGACCAATCGTGTGAAAATCAACAGGGAAGGGAGTTAATTCACAGTTGTGTGATTGGAATAGATTTAATGTACGTGGCATTAAGTAAGCAGATGTTATCAGTAGCCATTTTTTATGTTTTGTATTACCTATTAGTTTTGATGCTTCTTCCGCGACAGCCTCTAAAGAGTTTAAGTTCTTATTGCTAACAGTTTTAATTCTCTTATGAGAAACCCCAAGAGAGGTCGCGAGTTTAAGGAATTCATCGCTTTCTAATTTTGAACCAGCAAAAACAATTTCTGTATGTGGATGTGAATGGGCTACTTTTAAAGCGTCAAACAGTCTTCCTGCTGTTTTATGATAAACAGCTGAACCACTAACTTCTGTTTCAAATAAGCATAAAGAGCCACCTGTAATCACTATGCCGTGAACATTGCGTGGAACCTGGGTAACTGGAATTCTTGCTTCTAGGTGCCTTAAAATATAACGTCCACTAAATGGAAAATCACCCATCATGAATAGTAGCAAAATTGCCGCTGTGCTCATCACGGGTTTTTGCATAGAACAGGTTTTTTGCACCATGTGCGTAGCGTCCCAAATACAAGTAGCGCAATCACAATAAGATCAAGGTTTATTAACAATGACCATAAAACTTTGACGAAAATCATAAAATACCTCTAAATAAACATGCGAGCCCATTGTGCCGCATTTGTATATAAAAGAACAACGGAAAAATGAATGTTAAAAATTATCCCTTATCCATCGCCTAATTTTAATGAACGCCCCGATGGTGCAAAAATTGACTGTGTTGTGTTGCATTATACAGATGTAGCAACTATGAAAGAAGCTCTACAAATTCTAACTGATCCTAAACGTGAGGTCAGCAGCCATTATGCTATCGATGAAGACGGTACGATTTATCAATTGGTTGATGATGAAAAACGTGCATGGCATGCGGGCCCCAGTTCCTGGGAAGGTCAAGATAATGTGAACCATTTTTCTATAGGTATTGAACTTCAAAATGGAGGCTACTTTGCTGGTTATGCTTTAACCGGCGAATGGCCAAAGTTTCCTGATGCACAAATTGATGCTTTAAAAGAACTCTTAGCTCAGCTAATGGCAAAACATCCTATTCCGCTTAATCGCATTATTGGCCATGAAGATATTGCCCCAGGGCGAAAAACTGATCCTGGGCCTGCTTTCCCTTGGGAAGAAATTAAGAGTTAGAAATTAAGATGTTGCATCTTCCTGTACTTCAGGCGTTGCTAATTTTGTCCACTGAAGATCAAGCACTGCTTCATTAATACGGAGGATAGTAGGGTAGCTGGAAAGGTCAACTCCAAAGCGATTCGCATTATAAACCTGGGGAATAAGGCAAATATCTGCAATTGAAAGATGATCTTTCACGCAAAATATTCCCGATGTTTGTGATAGTTGTTTTTCTAAAGGTTTAAACCCTTCGTGCACCCAATGATGATACCAAGCATTTTTTTGTTCTTCTGTAATGCCTAATGTATCAGTTAAATATTTTAACACTCTTAGATTATTAAGCGGATGTATGTCACAACAAATAACTTGTGCAATTGACATAGCTTGCGCTTGTTGAAAGGGGTCAGTCAGCCAAAGCGCTGGGGCAGGGTGCAGTTTTTCCAAATATTCAATAATCGCTAAAGACTGTGGAATTGTTCCTTGTTCGGTGCTTAAAGTCGGCACTAAACCAAATGCATTGATGTTTTTATACTCTTGATTTTGTTCATTGGTGCGTAGATTTATGTAATGAGGTACATATGCAATGCCTTTATATGCCATTACCAAGCGGACTCTATAGCTGGCGGTTGACCTGAAGTAAGTAAAAAGATCCATTACGTTTCCTTATTTTTCCGCTCAAATATGCTAACAAAGAAACCATCTGTTCCATGTGTACTTGGCTTAAACTGCGCAGTATCAGTAGTAAAAGGACAAGGAACTTTTAGAGTTTTTGCCCACACATCTGATACTGGAATAGATTTAAATTCAGGATATTTTTCCAACAACCATGTAACTTGGCTATTGTTTTCCGCCTCAAGCACTGAACACGTTACATAAATAAGCTGACCACCTGGTTTTACAAACTGCAGCGCTTGCTCAAGAATTTTTTGCTGTAACTGCGTTAGTTCTTTAAGGTCTGTTGATGTTAGGCGATTCTTCAAATCTGGGTTACGTCGCCATGTGCCTGTTCCTGTACAGGGTGCATCTACTAACACGCGATCAAAACGATTATGTTGTCTTTTGAACCAGCTATTATCTTTAGCAATGTCCTTCAGTTGGTAGCTAGTAACCCCTGCACGACGCAAACGCTCTTTTGCACGCTGTAACCTATGAGGGTGAATATCACTTAAAATAAGGTTGCCCTTGTTTTGCATTGTTGCTGCAAGACTAAGAGACTTTCCACCAGCACCTGCGCAATAGTCTAAAACCTGCATGCCTGGTTGTGCATTACACAGAAGACTCACCACCTGAGATGCTTCGTCTTGAACTTCTAACGTACCATCTTCCCAAAGCTCATGAGTATTCAACGGTTGACGCTTTCCAAAACGAATACCTAGAGGGCTAATCGGGGTAGCAATAACATCAAACCCTTCTAGCTTTAATAGAGTAAGAATCGCATCGCGGTTGTTTTTCAAAGAATTTATACGAATATCCATTGGTGCTTGATCATGCAAGCTTTTAATAAGCTCTTTATCGCTTAAATGTTCTTCCAACCACTTTGGTATTGCATATGGGTCATACGGTTTTAGTTCGCCCAAAATTTGCAGTTCTTCGTAAGAAAGTTCAGATGGGCCATACCCTTCGCCACACAATTCCTGAATGTCATCAATTGTTTGTTCTTTATCTAAAATGCAATGAGCAAAAACCAGTAGGCGTGCAGAAGTAATGGCAAGCGCCGCCTTAATGCCTTGATAATTTCTAAGTACGCTATAAACACTATCACCAATAGCGCGTCGATCGGAGCTGCCAATATAGCGGCGATTACGAAAATAGCTTTGCATTACTGCATCTGCGGGTTTTTTATTTAATGATAGAATCGTTTCCACAAGTTCTATAACGCTGTGTAACTGGCCTGCTGGTGTCATGATTTAGCTTTCAATACTTCTAAGTGGGTATAACCTAGCGGATCTAGGTGAATAAGAATTTCAGATTTTGGATGAGATTTTTTTAAATTCGTCTCGACTTCATCACTAATAATATGTGCTTCATTTAATGAAATTGCTGGATCAAGGGTAATATGCACCTGAATAAAGTCTTGTTGGCCCGTACTACGTGTACGCAAATCGTGGGCCTCAATAACCTTTGGGTGAGACTCTATGTTTTTTAAAATATCTTGTCTAATTGCAGGTTCAAGTTCTCTATCCATTAGAATACTGGAGCTTTGCTTTAAAATGCTCCAACTACCAACAAGCAAAAACACAGCGATGCCAACGCCGAATGCTATATCAATCCAGCCAATACCAAACCACGAAAGCGCTACAAGCGCTACGATTGCTGCAATATTCGATAATATGTCGGCTTGATGGTGCAAAAAATCGGCCTTAATGGCAATGGAATCGGTGCGCTTAATTGTATAAAACTGGAACAAAACCAATCCCAAAGTTAAGTACAGTTGAAAATGCCATTACCCATAGGGCCAAAGCGTGATGCGTGATTGTCTGTGCCATTTGGTGATGTTGATAAGCATGCCAAACAATCCAAGTTGTGCTTGCAATGATCAGAATTGATTGTATAAATCCAGCCAAAGCTTCTGCTTTGCCGTGCCCAAAACGAAAATCATCATTCGCTGGTTTTCTGGAATAACGCACAGCTAAAAAGTTAACCATAGAACTGAAAAAATCTGAAAATGAATCAAGCAGAGACGCCTGAATGGTAAGTGATCCACTAACCCACCAAGCAAATGTCTTGGTTGCCACTAATATAGATGCAACAGCAATTGCTGCCCAGGTTGCAGACAAGACGAGGTGCCCATGATGATGATTTAAGCAGTGCACATTTTATGCGTTTTTAAATGATGCGTCACCATATCATGATTTTGCCAAGATAGCCAAAACAGATTGTTTTGCTTGACAGTAGAGGAGGCAGAAGGGTTAAATCCTTCTTAAGAAACTATATGAATGCTTTAAATGAACCACCCGAAAACAAAAGAGCTAAGTCTTATTTTTATAGCGCTTATTGGTCAACTTTTTGCAAGCATGAATATTTCTTTTTTGAACACGTACCTGAAGGGAACACAAGGGTACGTTGATGCTTTTTTTGTAGGTGATGAACTTCTCTTTATTTATTGGATGTTATTGACTGTTTTTGGCAGAATTTTCGGCGCTTATTTTATTGGTAAATATGCAGATAAATTTGGTTTTTTTAAATCTATCGTTTTTGTATCAAAGAGCTTTGTAGTACTTTCAGTTTTGTGTGCAGTATTTTGCCTTACTCATGAACTTAGCTACGAAATCAATCGTGGATTTTATCTTTTGAGATTTTTTTATTGTTTCTTAGAACCAGCTGCGCTTATTTTACCTAGTCTATATCTGCTTAATTTCGATAATAAATTCAGTCATTATAAATTTAGTACGTTACTACTTGCTGCTGTTTTTATTGCAAAGTCTGCTTCCTACCATTTAATACACCTTCCTTCAGCTCTTATGGAGTTTTGGTATGTATTCCCTCTGATTGCGACAGCACTGTCATGGGGTATTTATAGTTATCTCGCAAAAAATTCCGCGCCTCTAACAGCAACTATTCCAAAAAGTTCACCGATGCCATCCCAACTAAAAATTCTAAGTACTTTATTTGGTGCTGCCTGCGCAACTGGGGCTTTTTATCACCATTTCTTCGTGAGCTATTATTCTGTAAACATCAACATAGTTGATGCTCATTTTGATTTAGGTAGCGTTATGTACTACACACTTTGTGGTTTGTTTCTATTTCCAGCGGCAAAGCTATGCGAGAGATTTGGTCTTTATAAAACAGCAAGAATTTCGCTTGGTATGCTATTCCTTTTGGGTATGAATTCTATATTGGCCAGCCCAACTTCTACTATGTATGCTGTTCAACAACTACTATTTTCTTTCTTTTCGGCTCTTTTTATTGTACCAGTTTTAGTTGTTTTGCACAGACTGTATAAAAACTTTCCAAGCTTTTCAGATACCATGTTTTGGTTCATGTTAGGCTTTAGTGGTTGCACTGTGCTTGCTTTTTGTGAACAACAATTGGCCCAGCAAAAAGGGTTTTCTGGTATTGGTTGGTGCGTGTATAGCGCTAGTATTTTCTTATGCTTAATTGCTATTCATAAGTTTCGTTCTAATACAATTTTTGGCGAACGATCAAAGGTTGATTCTGCACCTAGCATCAAGTTATTTGAGGCGTAGTTTAATTCTAGTCTACGCCACACCATCTTCTAACATAAGTGGCATTGGCTTATGAATTGCAGCGACAATTCGTAATGTTTCATAGGTGCGTTCTAAATCTTCATTGGTATGCAAGTCAATGAATGGTGGTTCGAACGGTTGACCTGCTTTGGCCAGGGGTAATAATAAGTTATATGCATATTTTTTGATTGTTGAAGGTAGGAGGTGCTGTTCATTTGTGTATTCAGCATATGGACATATACCTTCAATAAATACATTAATTGTTAAATTTTTCAACTGTGTATTAAGCATAAAAGTTACTAAATGATCATGATTGCTAGAGCCGATATAAACTTGATTTAACTGTGTTGGTAAAAATTGTGCAATTTCACTTACTTCTTCGCTCTGACATTTTTTCTCAAAATAAAAATCCATGCTTCGTAACTGAGGAAAACTATACGTAGATAAAAGCTTTATTGCATCTGCTGCTTCGTGTGCTTCGTGCGTAAATGAAGGGTCAACACAACTGGTTGGATAAATACATAAAAACAAGAATGTATGACGATTTTCTGGTAAAAATGTATCTGCTTCAGATGTTTCAACTCTAGAAAACCGCCTTCTATAGTTCAGTGCTATTTTCCCAATCTTACTTATCTCTAAGTCACCACGGTCCACATGTGTGTCTAGCGCATTAAAGGATAATAATTTTTGCGTGTGCCTACTAAGATTAAAGCTACTATTTCCAATCGCCATGCAGCTCAATTCCCAATTTTCATCAATTGGAGCTGCTCCATACATTATTTGATGGGCATATTGATGAAAGGATTCATCTTGTTGAGCAAGCCACTTTTGAAAAGACCCTCTAAATTCTTCATTACTTAAGTTTGCATGTGCAAAAAGAGTTTCAAAAGATTGAGTCGTTACTTTTAAAGACTCTAATTTTCTGGTGAATTGTGTAAGGGACAGAGCCTGAGCTTGTTGTTGAACTTCATATTCTTCCTGACTTCCAACGAAAGAAGGTATTAGTAATTTTAACTGCCCAATTATATATGGATTAGTAAATGGTTTATCCAATGGGAAAACCTCTGCTTTTTTACTGATAAGCTTAAGAATGCTATGACCACTCTCAACATACCAATCAGCTAGTTTTTCACCGTTTCTTATAATATCAAATTTTCCGTACCAATCTTTTTTATCAGATAGGTTTTTTATTTCGCTAGGAATAATTTCAAAACTCAGCTCACCATCAGTAGGAATAATTTCAAAACTTAGCTCACCATCAGTTGGTTCACCACTCAACAACTGACTAAGACGAAGCGCTGCTGCTTCAATGGTAGCTTCTGTGCTGCCTACATAAGTTAATGCTGTAGCTTCTTCGGGTTTGCCCAACAAATGAAATAAAGTCCGCATTTGGTTTAAAATGCCAGGGTTAAGTTCTGCCCAATGCGCTGTTGCGCTGTCTTCGGTCCACGGTGAACGCTGCGCGCCACCTTTGCGGTAGACAACACCGTTAAGCCTACAAATAGCTTGTGTCCACTTGTTGCGTGTTTCAGTGGTCCTTAAATCTTCTTCTGTAGTTGATTGCCAAAATGTTTGAAGCAGTGAACCTTCTAAAAGCTTAACAGAGCTTCGTTCTAAGCCCATTTCTTGTTCTTGTATCTGAGTCAAGTAAGTTAGATTAAACAGACTCATCTCGGCACAATTCGCAAATGTCAAGGTACGCCCACCATGTTCAACACGCACGTTTCCATAATCTTGAAAACGAATTTGTGCGTAACGCGCGCCACCATAAAGCAGTAAATTACCCTCGCCTAGAGTTAAGCTATCCATAAAGCTATCAATGTCTTCACTTGCTTGCACACCGGCTACTATTTCTCGATAGTCAGCTTTGGTAAATGGGGTCGCTAAAATTCGCATTAGTTCTGGTCTTTGGGCTTCATCAATAGTCCCGCTTGCTAAAAGGACCTTATCAATTTGGTCACCAAATTTGCGCCAAGCGTAGTGGACCAGCAGCTGCAGAGTTTCATTAGGAGCGCTTTGGGCAGATTTCCACAACATATCAACCGTGGCTTGTATGCGGAATTTTTTAATACTACGGTAAGAAAAGCCACTGTATTTAAGTTGTAAGGTTGTCTCTAGCTCATCTTGGGTAAACCGCGTCTCATTCGGTTCACGTAAAATTTCAGTCCCAGGAATTTCTAACAAATGAGAAGAGGTACTTTTAAATGTAGCTGTCACTAATAGGTGAGGGTGCATTATGCACACAGCCTGTTGCGCTGCCGTTAAATCTAAATTTTCATCCATCGGGGTCATGTTGCGATGTACATATTTACTAACCCCATCAATTAACGCGTAGCGATAAAATTCTTTAAGGTCATCTTCTTTATGATTGGCAGTGAAACCTGCAACTTTTTTAGGATCAACAAAAATCTGGTAGAGTTCTTGGAGTTGTTCATTCCTAAGAAATAACCTACTTAGGTGAAATCCTTCTAGATTTTCTTCATAACCAGCAATTACTGCAATAAGTCGCCCCAATTATTCAGGAGTCATTTTCCCCAATGGGTCACTCATCCCAATGTTATTAGGGTTAATGGTGGGCAAAGGGCTAATGGGAAATAACATCCATGATAACGCCGTCACAGGGCTTGTTGGGAATACCAATAAATTTTGAATAGCTTGGTAATGTACGTAAACATTATTCGTTGGGCGCGCACCTAGGTGCCCAAAGAAACGCAAATTCTGCGCTAGTCGTTCAATTTCCGGACGCTTCGCAGGGTCAAGCACAGACAAAAGACTTGCAGGACTAATAATATTTTCCCGGTAAAACCCTTGAGATGCTTGAACAGAAGCACAAATAAACAAACAAAATAGAGCGCTAAATAGCCTCATAAAATACGATGCCAAAAAAATTTATGAATAGAATTGACTATTAATAGAACAAGTGGATGTATTTTCGCAATATAAATATGCTTTTCACAACTTTTTTTAAGTTGTTTTAGGTTTACGCTTTTTATAAGCTGGTGTCTTTTTGAAAGGCTTAGCTTCTTTTTGAGGCTCGTCTTTCTTAGGTTTGGGCTGAAACTTCTTACGAGTCGATTTTTCTTTAACTAAAGAAAACCCAATCGAACAAATAATCGGGTCGGCATTGGTCACTATAACTTTTACCCGGTTGCCCATTTGGTAAGTTTTACGTGTATGCCTGCCCACATAGGAATGCAATGTTTCATTAAGAATGAAATAGTCTCCATCTAGGTCTTGCTTGGGAATAAACCCTTGGGCACCAATACCATCAAGCTCTACAAATATTCCTGGGATGCCTACACCAACAATTGTGCCGTCAAACACAGTTCCTAAATGGTCTTTCATGTAGTGTGCCATGAACCGGTCTTGAACTTCACGCTCTGCTTCCATAGCAGGACGTTCGGTTTTTGAAATATGTTCGCTTACATCATCCAGGTTTAAATCAATCGATGTATGTCTTTCACCATCAAGCTCAAGTGCAGCAACTAAAGAACGATGCACAACCAAGTCCGCGTAGCGGCGAATTGGCGACGTAAAATGGCAATAAGCGTTCAGATTAAGACCAAAGTGCCCCATATTGTGCGTGCTATAACGGGCCTGAGCTTGTGACCGTAAAACCAACTCGTTGAAAAGCCTAAAATAGGGCAGGTCTTTAGCTAAATGTAATAGTTCATTAATGCTGCCAATAATGTTTGCAGTGCTGAATTTTTTAACGGCAATTTTCAAACTTCTAGCAAGAGTATATAAACTTTGTAGGCGTGTTTTGTCAGGGCGTTCATGCACACGATAAATGGTTGGCCAGTCTTTAGCTTGAAGGGTTTTTGCGGCAGCCACGTTAGCGGCAATCATAAATTCTTCAATTAGCTGATGGCTCTCTAACCTGCTTCTGGGTTTGACCGACTTTATGCTGCCATCTTCACCTAAATCAAAAGCATTTTCCATTGATTCAACCTGAATCGTGCCCCTAAGGTCGCGGGCCTTTTTAAGGCTTTTGTAGCAACCATAAAGAGGAAGAATAACATCACTTAATAAGGGTTCTGTTGTAGCATCAGTAACGCCATTAATAGCTTTTTCAACCTGATCATAGGTTAACCTTGCGCGTGATTTCATTAATGCACGTTTAAAACGGAAAGACTTAATTTTTCCGCCACGGTCAATAATCATATCAACAGCTAAACAGGCGCGGTCTTCATTAGGACGCAAAGAACATAAATCATTACTTAAACGCTCTGGCAACATCGGCACAACCCGGTCAACAAAGTACACAGAGTTTCCGCGTAAATGCGCTTCCTTATCGAGGGCATCACCGGTTTGTACATAGTGACTAACATCTGCAATGGCCACTATTGCGCGCCATCCACCCAAATTTCTGGGGTCAGGGTCACTGACTGCATAAACCGCATCATCAAAATCTTTAGCGTCAGCACCGTCGATTGTAACAAGGGGAATATCCCTTAGGTCAGCACGTTTGCCAAGCGCTGGAATGGTTCCTTTATTTGCTATGTTCTGCGCATCTTCACTAAACACATGGGGCAGGTGGTAAGCATATACCCCCATAAGTGCATAGGTTTTAGGCACATGAATTGAACCTAAATTGCGAATAAACTGAAATTCACCTTGTCTATTGACGGAATAAACAATGACATCATCTTCGTTGAAATTTTTTGCATGAGTCTGGTCAACATATACGCCCGAAAAGGGATCCCTGCGGTGACAAGGTCCTAAAAATCCACCTTGGTTTTTTGCGGTGAAAATTCCTACGTGTTGCTTAATCTCTTTTTCTGCATGTAGTGCGCCGCCGTATTCTTTCTTTTTAAGCATAACACGGCGCTTAAAGTGGGGTCATGACGTTTTTTATCTTTGTCATGTCTATCCATAAAAATAACATGCTTAGCTTTAAGCTAACGGTGTGCACTGATGGATGATAAACAAATTTACGTTTTTGGCCGCCTTCTGTGGTATCATTTTTGCGTGGCGTGATTTCTTTGGGAGCGTGGTATAGGTATTCTCCACCAACCATGAATTTATTCGTGACCAGGAAATTAAGTCCACCACCACCGCTTAAACCACTCATGGTTTTTTTGTATGTGCGAGAGTTTGGGTTTTCACCTCTGTCCAGCTCTGTATATTTCAGCTGATTGGTCATCCATGCATACCCAGCTTTTCCATAAAACATTAGTTTTGGAGTCATCATCATTCCGGCAATTCCATAGACACCTAATGTGTATGGATTAGTTATGCTAACCTTTCCCTCGGTGCCACCGCCATCAACGTGTAAACTGTAATTTGCTTTTGATTGATTCATGGCAACGCTTACTTCACCACCCACAACAACTTTTGATTTCTCCATTTGGTTTAGCATACCAAGGCTAAGACCAAAACTTGTTGATGTATTTAGTTTTGTTTCTTTGCCGACAGCGCCATTTGGATTTGTATAGTCGTGGTTTTGTGGAGTGAATCTTAGTCCTAAATTAAGAGATGCAAATAATCCACGTACCGGATCAGCGGCTAAAGGTGTCGCTAAAATACATGTAGTAATCATCAGTTTGTTAAAGTGTTTCATATTTTAAATTCATTTTAGATTTTTTTATCATAGTCGTAGGGCTTCAACAGGGTCAAGGCGCGATGCTCTATATGCTGGGTAAAAAGTTGCAAAAAATGTTAGCACCAAAGCCATAGCGGCTACTAGAAAAACTTCTTCCCAAATAATTTTTGCCGGCAGTTGGCTTAGGAAATAAATTTCAGCACTGAAAAGTTCGGTGCCAAGGGCCTTTTCAAGTAGCTTTCGTATTCGTTCAATATTCGAAGCAAAACCTATGCCCAACAAAATCCCAAGAGATGTGCCCGCAATACCGATGGAAGAACCGGTTAAGAAAAATATTTTTAAAATATTGCTTTTTCCAGCACCCATGGTTCGCAAAATCGCAATGTCACGAGTTTTATCTTTCACCAACATAATAAGGCTAGATATCACATTGAAAGCGGCAATTATAATAATAAGTGTTAGAATGATAAACATAACATTTTTTTCAACCTGCACTGCTTGGAAAATTTGGCTGTCACTATGTTGCCAATCAACAATTTCAAAAGCTGATGATAACTGATGATTCAGATCATCAATAACCTTCGGGCTATTTTTTAAGTTATGTAATAGAATATCAATATGGTTAATGGTATTTTGACAATTGAAAAACTGCTGTGCTGTAGCCAAAGGCAAAAACACCATGTTTTTATCAAATTCATGCATGCCAATTTCAAATATTGCTACCACTTCAAAAGCAGTTTGTTTTGGCATGCTTCCAAATGGTGTGCGTGTTCCATCGGGCAATAACAGCGTTACCATTTTCCCAATTTCAATATTTAAGGAAGTCGCCAAGCGTGCACCAATGGCTATTTTATTTCCTTCAAAAGAATCAAAGCTACCCTTTAAATTTTCATTCATTATAGCAGGGCGCTTTACCATGTCCTGGGTGCGCATGCCAAGCACACCAATGCCTCTGGCTTGTCCGTGATAAGTGGCCACGGCTTGCTTTTCTAAAACAGGATAAGCAAATTCAACATCTTTATGCGTTTTTGCAATATCTAAGGCATTTTCCCATTCGCTTTGTGCTGGGCCACACATCACCATTACGTGTCCACGCATGCCGACTAGTTTTTGATATAATTCAGCCCGAAAACCATTCATTACTGCCATTACAATAATTAATGTTGCAACTCCTAAGGCAATTCCTAGAAAGGAAAACCCAGCAATTACTGATACAAACCCTTCTTGACGGGGAGAGCGTAAATACCGAAATGCAACGGTGCGTTCAAAAAGGCTAAACATTATATTGTTGAATGGGGTGGAATTTCATGGTCTAACCATAGCATATTAACTTCGTTAAAATGAAGCGTATGAAAATAAGAAGCAAGAAATAATGAAATTATCTCTTGCTTCTTATTAAATTATTTAGTGATTTATTTGATTGGCATGGTGAAATGCTTGACGTTCAGCAAGCCAAGTTTGAAGGTTTTGTAACTCAGCAGCAGGAACTAGAGTAGGCTCATATTCAGCTTGAGCACGTGCAATAATGCTTCCTATTCCAGAATGTGGATTAGTAAGTTCTGCGCGATCACGATCACTTAACCATAGATATGAAGCATGGTTTGATTGAACATTAGTGATTAAAGCGCGTAGTTCCTCAAGGTTAGCATCTTTCTGATTTGCAGCACTTATAGTGTTAAAGCACGCTAAAATTGTTGATATTAATAATATATTTTTAATTTTTGCCATAATAAATACTTCCTCTACAAAAGTGTTAAAATTTATCGTTAAGATATATATAGGTTACTCAAACAAAAAAACAATCAAAAATAATAATAAAATTAGGATTTTATGACAAAAACCAGCAATTACTGATACAAACCCTTCTTGACGGGGAGAGCGTAAATACCGAAAGGCAACGGTGCGTTCAAAAAGGCTAAACATTATGTTGTTGAATTGGCGAAATTTCATAAGCCCACCATAGCATATTAACTTTGTTAAAATGAAGGGTGTGTATATTCTTAGCTAAGGTTTTGCTTGGTTAGTTTTAACAAATCGTTGTATTTCACGGCTTATATCAATTGTCATAGCCTCTATTAACCGTTCTTGCGCACCCTGAACCGCGCTTTGGTTCACGAATTCATCATTAGTATTTTGTGAATATGACGTCACACTATTAAGGCTAGTTTCATGCAATGTCTGTCCGTCACAGCTAATAATAATTTGGGCTGTAAGGCGTATCATTGAACGGGTAGACGTGGCGTCGGTAGCATAAGCCAAGCTACCGGTAGCTTCGCTTATGCGTACATAAGTCTTGTAGCGAGAATCCAAATTAACCCCAGATAGAACACTTTTTAAGCGTTGTCGCAGCATTTGTATTGTGTAACTTGTGCCATCTTTGCTCGCGCTTTCAACAACAAGGCGTGACCCTGATTCATCTGGTGCGTCAGCATTTTTTTGAAGCATTGGGGTAAACCCACACGCTGCTAATAATAGACAAAAACTATTTACTAAAATCTGTTTTTTCATGATGCCACTATATTCACAATTCGCTTAGGGACAACAATTGTTTTGCGTATTGTAAGCTCATTCACAGCTTGTTGCACTGTGGAAAGTTCCATTGCTGTTGTAATAATTGCGTCGTCTGCGGCATTTGCATTAACCGTAATAGTTCCACGCATTTTTCCGTTAACTTGTACTGCCATACTAATTTGGTCTTCAATAAGCAAACTTGCATCAACTGTCGGCCAGGCGATTGCATCCACAAAAGCTTCTCCATGTACATTTTTCCACAATTCATGCGCTACATGCGGAATAATTGGATTAATTGCCTGAATCAACATGGTGAAAGCATTTACAACCGTTTGCTTATCACATTCATTAATATCACTATCAATTGCGTGAGTAAGCTCGCGGCAAAACGCCAACACTTTGTTAAATGCATAGGTTTCATAAGCTTGCGTTATTTTGTGCAAATACTGATGCGCTGCTTTTTTAAGGGCAGCATTTTTAGTTGTTACAGTGCTTTTGTGCTCGCGAACTTTTTCGCCTAAGCGCCACAACCTGTTAATGTACCGCCAGCTTCCCTCAAGCCCGTCATCATTCCAGTCAAAATCTTTTTCTGGCGGAGTGTCTGACATAATAAATAAGCGCGCAGCATCTGCACCATACCCTTCAATAATTGCTTGGGGATCCACCAAGTTCTTTTTTGACTTGGCCATTTTTTCTTGGCGGCCTTGGGTCGCAGGGGTGCCGTCAGCAATTTTTATAAATCCAGATGCTGTTTTTTCAACTTCATTAGGGTATAGCCACTTTCCCTGATTGTCTTTGTATGTTGCGTGGCAAACCATGCCTTGAGTCATTAAGTTCTTAAATGGTTCGTCTACATTAGCATAACCGCAATCACGCATAGCTTTGGTGAAAAAACGCGCATACAAAAGGTGCAACACCGCATGTTCAATGCCGCCAATGTATTGATCCACTGGCAACCAGTTTTCAACAACTTTTTTATCTACGGGCTGATCATGCTTAGCGCAGGTATAACGCATGTAATACCATGAGCTTTCAAAGAACGTATCTAACGTGTCAGTCTCACGTACTGCAGGTTTATTACATGTTGGACAATTCACATGCTTCCAGGTGAGGTGATGATCTAGCGGATTCCCTGGTTTTTCAAAGGTTACATCCTCTGGTAAACGCACTGGCAAATCTTGTTTGGGAACAGGCACTGCACCACAATGATCGCAATAAATAATCGGAATAGGGCAACCCCAGTAACGCTGACGCGAAACTAGCCAATCACGCAAACGGTAATTAACTTGGCGTTCGCCTAAATTATTTTTTTCTAAGTAGTCAATCATATGCGCTTTAGCAGCAATACAATCCATACTATTTAGGAAATCAGAATCCACCATTTTCCCAGTGGTTTCTAAATGAGGCAGCTCCCCATCAGATGTCAAAACGCGTTTAATGGGTAATTTGTACTTTGTTGCAAATTCAAAATCGCGTGCATCGTGCCCTGGGCAACCAAACAAAGCCCCAGTCCCATAATCCATTAGCACAAAGTTCGCAGCATAAAGGGGCACTGGCTTTTTGGTAATTGGGTTAATTGCATCAATACCTAGGCAATGCCCTTTTTTCTCAGCGGTTGCCATAGCTTCTTCTGTGGTGCTCATCTTTTGGCATTCTTGAATAAATGCAGCCACTTCTGAATTTGTTTTGGCTAGTTCAAGCACAATTGGATGCTGAGGCGCTAGGGCAATGAATGATGCGCCATATAACGTTTCAGGGCGCGTGGTATAAATTGTAAGGTCAGTATGTTGACTTGGAATTGCAAAATTGACCAACGCTCCTTCGGAACGCCCAATCCAATTTTCTTGCATTTTAACAACTTTTTCAGGCCACCCAGAAAGCTTCGCCAAGTCATCAATTAATTCTTGTGCATACAATGTAATTTTCATTGACCATTGATTCAACAACCTACGCTCAACCGCAGCGCCTGAACGCCAGCCTTTGCCATCAACCACTTGTTCGTTAGCTAACACACTGTTTTCAATAGGGTCCCAATTCACCCATGATTCACGGCGGTAAACCAGTTCTTTTTCATAAAAATCTAAAAATATAGCCTGTTCTTTGCCGTAGTAATCTGGTTCGCAGGTAGTAACTTCCCGGTCCCAATCATAAGAAAACCCAAGGGAAAACAACTGCTTTTTCATGTCAGCAATATTTTGACGCGTCCAAATTGAGGGGTGTGTATTGTTTTGCATGGCCGCATTTTCTGCTGGCAGACC
>DYTB01000034.1 GCA_020726185.1 Candidatus Odyssella sp.
TTGAAAAACTACTCAAACCCTTCTTATCGTTCTTTAGTTAAGTGTCTCCAAAATGGAGAGTTCAAACCAGTTAGACAAGAAGTATTAGATATTTTTCATTCTTATGGTAATGGTCTTGACTCAAAAGCTGCAGAATATCAATTTTTCACAGAAATGCTACCTGAGTCTTCTTCATATAATATTGAGCCTCCTTTACATTTCGACTTGGCAGAAGCTCGCGGAATAGCCACGATTATGGCAGGTGGAAACCCACCGCCGCCATATACCTCACAGCCTTCAATTGTTATTGGGAAAGCAGAAATTTTAGCTGCAGCTAGGGTAGACGGTTGGGATGCATCAGTGGTTCGTTATGTTCCAACTGAAGGTGTGGTTGATGGTTTAGCTCAGGCAGTGGGAAAAATGACAATAGATCCTGTTGCAGTTAGTGAAGCTCTACCACTAGCTCCACCACCACCGCCAAAAATTATAGAACTGTTTTCTCCTCAAGCTAAACTGAACTTTGAAAGGGTTAAAACTACTCTTGATACACTTCATGTTGCGCAAGAGATTGAATATGCTGCTGGTAGAAAATATAGAGGTTATTCACAAGACGAACAAATTATGGCTTATGGGAATGACAGCGTTATTCCAGCTGTTCTTCGTGTAGATGTTTCTCAATTACTTACAGATCAGCTTGGGTTACGTAGTATTTTAGTGCCTGGCATTTTGACTGTTGAAAAAGCAGATGTAGCAAGAGGTTACGATGCAGCGGCTAGCTTTTTGGCTGATTGGATAGGAGAAAGAATTACCAAGGACGGATTAGCAGTAAATGTAGAGAACGTATTAGCTGGCCTAATGTACACAATGAATAAAGCAAAAAAATATGGTAGTGATGACAAAGATCTATTTACTACTATGTGGGCATTACGTGCTGTAAGCATGAGCTATGATACACTCACTGAAGCGCAAGTTGGAAAACAAGCAAAAGATGAAATACAGTCATTGCTCACTCAAAGCTTTGGAATGATTATCGAACATAATGGTCGATGTGCTACAGGAGCAAAGGGTCGAAATTTCTTAATGCAATTTAACATGGTTAGATTCTTTAAAGATTATCATCCAACCGCTTTAGCTTAAATTGTGCAGGTGGATATACAAATGCAGTAATTGCGGTGCATATCCACTATTTTTGACAAAACTGTAATAATCAATTAATTTCACAACATTACCAGGGGTGCCCACATTCGGGCTGAGAGGCATTTTCCAACCCTTATAACTTGATCTGGTTAACACCAGCGTAAGGAGTGTTCATGAAAAAAGCGCGCGTTGCCACGTATTTGGCAAATATTCTCGATCATTTTGATACATCATTGTATGGATTCTTGGTGCCTATTCTTGCACCTCTATTTTTCCCAAACAGTGAACCAATTGTTACTCTGCTTCAAGGGTATGGAATTGTTGTTATTGGTTTTATAACACGTCCGCTTGGGGCTTGGTATTTTGGTAAGCGAGCAGATATGGTTGGGCCACATGCAGCCCTAATCACAACAATTACAGGAATGACAGTCACTACCTTGTGTTTTACTTTGCTGCAACCTTATGAGCATTGGGGAGTAGGTGGGGCCA
The DNA here is from genome assembly GCA_020726185.1 of Candidatus Odyssella sp. Lineage (GTDB taxonomy): Bacteria > Pseudomonadota > Alphaproteobacteria > Paracaedibacterales > CAITNM01 > CAITNM01. Next base: position 1,606 of record DYTB01000034.1, read on the forward strand.
TTGGTTTGTGTGTCTTGCGTGGAATTCAAAATTTCTTTGGGGCAGGGGAGACAAGTATTGCCGGGCTATATGTTCTGGAAAATACAGAAGTTGATCAGCAGCACCCTATTACAAGTCTTTACCTTAGCAGTACGATGATGGGTATATTGTTGGCCTGCGGCGTTTCAAGTATTTTATTTTATTGCGATAATCCACAGTTATATTGGAAGTGGCCATTTTATGGCTCGGTTTTTACTGGGATTGCAGGTTGGTGGCTACGTCGTCAAGTTGTTCCAAATTTTGTGAAGAAGGAATTGATTAAAGAAAAATTCAATAACCGTGGGATATTAAGGCTTATTCCCATTACAGGATTTTCTTATATTTTGTATTCTGCTCCATTTGTTTTTTTTAATAGTTTTGCGGTTCTTGTAACAAGTATCGACATAAAATATTTAATGATAACAAATACTTTTTTGATGATTTTTGATATGGGATTATTAGTATTATTAGGGCCAATAATGCGTAAAATGGATGCGCAAAAACTACTGCTTAAAATTGCAGCCGTGAGCATGGTGATGATACCCATTTTATTTTGGTATATTCCATTTGTGGAATTATTAGGAGCAGTGATAATTCGAATGATTATTATCATGCTGGGGGTTGCATTTTGCATTCCATTGCACCGGTGGTATGTATCAGAATTTCCGGCGAATAATCGCTACACAACAACGGCTATTGGCTATGCAATTGGGTCAGAAACGTTGGGAAGAAGTTTTCCCGCTGTTGGTCTTGCCTTATGGCATATAACGAATTTAGTAATTGTGCCTGGAATATATATTGCGTTAGTTGGTTTATGTGCTTATTTGTGCATTGCACTACCTAAAGCGTTGAAAATTGGCTATAAATAAAGTCAATCAATAAAAATTTGTAATCTATGGCACAGTCTTCTTTATCAAGTATTTATCGTTCTCACACCTGTGGGGAATTACGCGAAACTCATGTTGGCCAGCAGGCCCGTATTTCTGGGTGGGTTCACCGTAAGCGTGACCATGGAAATTTGGTATTCATTGATTTGCGTGACCATTATGGAATTACGCAGTGTGTGCTTCAAAGTGATTCTGCAGCCTTTGCAATTGTAGAAGGTTTGAAAAATGAAACTGTGGTTACTTTTGATGGCAAAGTTGTAAAGCGTAACGATGATGTGATCAATGATAAAATGCCAACAGGTTATGTTGAGCTAGTAATTGAAAAAGCAACAGTTCAATCAGTTTCAGAAATGTTGCCATTACAAGTAAACGCGGAAACAGATTTTCCTGAAGAAACGCGTCTTACATACAGATTTTTAGATTTGCGTCGTGAAAAATTGCACCAGAACATTGTACTGCGTTCAAAGGTTATTCAGTCAATTCGTAACCGCATGGTGGCGCAAGATTTCTTAGAATACCAAACGCCTATTTTAACGTCGTCGTCTCCTGAAGGGGCGCGTGACTTTTTAGTGCCAAGCCGTATGCATCCTGGGCATTTTTATGCACTGCCACAGGCGCCTCAACAATTTAAGCAATTACTAATGGTTGCTGGTTTTGATAGATATTTTCAAATTGCACCTTGTTTTCGTGATGAAGACGCGCGCGCAGATCGTTCTCCGGGTGAGTTTTATCAGCTAGATATTGAAATGTCCTTTGTGACTCAAGATGATGTATTTAACGCGATTGAGCCTGTTTTGACAGGAGTGTTCGAAGAATTTGCTAATGGTAAGTCAGTGAGCGCTCATCCATATCCACGTATTAAATTTGATGATTCAATGTTGAAATACGGAAGTGACAAACCAGACCTTCGTAACCCATTATTAATTGCTGATGTTTCTGAAATTTTCAAAGATTCAGGTTTTTCAGTGTTTGCAAAAGTAGTGGCTGGTGGTGGTGTTGTTCGTGGCATTGGTGTGCAAAACACAGAAGGACAACCAAGAAGTTTCTTTGATAAATTAAATTCATGGGCACAAGAATCTGGCATGCCAGGGCTTGGCTACATTAGCTTTGCAGCAGATGGAGCAAAAGGTCCGATTGCAAAATTCTTAAATGACGATCAATTAAATACACTGCAAAAAATTTGTGGCGTAGGGGTTGGTGCATCTGTGTTTTTTGTTTGTGACATGAAGGCGATGAAAGCAGCTAAGAATGCAGGGCTGGCACGTACAAAAATAGCTCAAGATTTGGATATTATTGAAAAAGACTGCTTCAAATTCTGTTGGATTGTTGATTTTCCAATGTATGAACAAGACGAGGAAACAGGAAAAATTGACTTTTCCCATAACCCGTTTTCAATGCCACAAGGTGGTTTAGAGGCATTAAATACAATGAATCCGCTAGATATTAAAGCCTTTCAATATGACATTGTTTGTAATGGTATTGAACTATGTAGCGGTGCAATTCGTAATCATTTACCAGAGGTTATGTACAGAGCATTTGAAATTGCTGGTTATGCAAAACAAGATGTTGAAGACCGTTTTGGTGGATTATTAAATGCATTCAAGTTTGGGGCACCTCCTCATGGTGGTTGTGCGCCTGGTGTTGATCGCATTGTGATGCTATTGGCAGATGAGCCTAACATTCGTGAAATTATCGCCTTCCCATTGAACCAGCAAGGTCAAGATTTACTGATGCAAGCACCATCATTAATTGAGAATGATCGCTTAAAAGAATTGCATGTTAGAGTACAACTTCCACCTCAAAAGGTTGTAGCAAAAAGCGAAAATTAGATAGCCATATAAAGCTATTTTCATAAAAGCTTTGAGCGCTTAAATGTCTATGAAGTGCCTAATAAAAATGCTGGTAATTTCTCTTACGCTAAGTGTGGTGGTGAGCGCTGCTGATTTCGATGAAGACGCTGTGAACAACATCGGAAAAGGACAATGCCAAAACTATGACTACCGTGATATAGAGTATGAATTAGAAAAAACGCAGAGAATGCTGAATGAGTTTGGCTCTATTGCCCAAGAACAAGAAGCCATACGTGAGGGTATTAAGCTCACCAAAAGAGACATTATACGTCTTCACAAAAGGCTTGATGTATTAGAGAAGCTAGCGTTAGTTATATTAAAACTAAAGAATTCTAAAAAAGAAGATGAGAAATAATTCTCTATCTTCTTTGTAAATCATCCTTCAATAACGCCATCATCTGCAAATTGCTTCGGAACAGACGCTTCGTAGCGACCTTCAGTTTCAAGAGATTTGGCAATACGTTCTTCCTCTTCATCAAGGGCTTTACCGTGTCTTACATTGAAGTAAAGCAACAGTGGAGATGCCACGAAAATTGATGATAAGGTTCCAATAACCATGCTGATTAGGATAGGTAGTACGAATACTGCAATAACAGGCCCGCCAAACATGAACAAAGCTAGTACAGCAAGGAAAGTTGTAACAACAGTTAAAATTGTCCGAGACAATGTTTCGTTAATGCTTTTGTTCAAAATTTCTACAAGGGTGATTTTGCGACAGCGCTTAATGTTTTCGCGAATTCTATCTAACACAACGATGGTGTCGTTAATTGAATAACCAGCAGTAATTAGAATCGCTGTAATTGCCGTTTCATTAAATTCTAATGGGAACAAAGAATACATTCCTAAAATAAGAAAACAATCGTGACCAAGAGCAATAACTGCGCACAAAGCAAAGCGCCATTCAAAGCGAAATGCTACATAAATAAGAATACCCAGCAAGGCGTACAAAACAGCCATTAAGCCGTTATGAACCATTTCATCGCCAACTTTTGGGCCAACGGTTTCAATTCTTCTGTATTCAACTCCATCGCCTAGTATAGTCTTTATGCTATTAACAGCAGTTTCAGGGATGTTACTCTTGCCTTCAGCATTTTCAAATTTAATCATTAGATCTTGAGCTGAGCCGAATTCCTGAATGGCAACTTCACCAAGTTTCAAAGGTTCAAGTTGTTCACGTAAATGGTGAATATTTGGGGCAGTAGGCATACGAACTTCCATGACCACACCACCTTTGAAATCGATGCCATAGTTAAGACCTTTAAACAGCAGGCTTCCCATGAAAATAAGGGTTGATAGAATCACAATAGAAAAAGTGATTTTACGTTTACCAATGAAGTCAAAATTGGTGTTGTGAGGAATAAGATTTAGAACAGCCATATTTTTCCTTAAATGGGCAAGGTTTGAACTTGTTTATTTTTAAACCACCAAGCTGTTACTAGTTTAGTAACAGATAAGGCGGTGAACATTGATACAGAAATACCAATTGCTGTGGTAACTGCGAATCCGCGAATAGGACCTGAACCAAATTCATACAACACACCTGCAGCAATAAGCGTGGTGAGGTTAGAGTCTATAATGGTGGTCATTGCTCGTTCATAACCTGCTTCAATGGCAGCTAAGGCAGCAGTGCCTGCTCTTAGTTCTTCCTTTATTCGTTCATAGATCAACACGTTAGCATCAACAGCCATACCAATGGTCATTGCAATGCCAGCAATGCCTGGAAGAGTAAGCGTTGCTTGCAACAAAGAAAGACCTGCAAAAAGTAGGACCATGTTAAAGACTAATGCTAGGTTTGCAAAAAGACCAAACATAGAATAGCCCAGGAACATAAAGACAGAAACCAATAGGAACGCGATAACAGTAGCGTTGCGTCCATCATGAATTGAATCTGCGCCAAGGCTTGGGCCAACTGTGCGTTCTTCAACAACTTTTAAAGGAGCGGGCAGAGAACCTGCGCGTAACAGCAAAGCCAATTCATTTGCTTCTCTGATGGTTCGAAACCCACCTGATATTTCTGCATTGCCATTTGGAATAGCTGATCTAAATACTGGTGCAGTCAGTACTTTTCCATCTAATACAATGGCGAATTGCTTACCAATGCTGTTGGCTGAAATATCAGCAAATTTACGAGCTCCAACATTGTTAAAGCGCAATGAAACACCAATTTGACCAGTTTGAGGATCCGTTGTAGCCTGCGCATCAACTAAATTATCGCCACTTACCGAAACCTGGTTTCTTACTGCAATTTTATGTGCGCCGTCTTCTTCTCCGCCACGAATATAATCCATCATAGTTGAGTCAGGTCCTGCATGACCTGTATTTTGTGCGCCACTATCAACCATATTGAAAGTCATTTTTGCGGTTTTACCAAGACGTTTTTTAACTTCTTGAGGATCGTCAACACCAGGAAGCTGAATAATAATACGATCATTTCCTTGACGTAGTATTGTTGGTTCCTTAGTGCCTGTTTCATCGATACGACGACGAATAACTTCAATTGATTGCTCGATAATTAATTTTGAACGATTTTGTGCAGCAATTGGGTCAACAGTAATGCTGACTTGTCCCTGTTCAGAAACTTCTGTTAGAAGTGACGAGTCAATTTTTTTGATGATGTTGGAAATTTTATCTTTATTGGAAATGTCCTTTAAATCAAAAAAAAGCTTAGGATTGCTTTCTCTTCCTTCAACACAAAGATTCAAGTACATTATGTGTTCTTTGCGGAGAGCGCCACGAACATCAGCAAGAAGATTACTTAAAAATTCTGCATTAACAGCTTTTAAATCAACTTCTAACTGAAGGTGTGATCCACCTCTTAGGTCAAGTCCAAGACTTACTGTGTTCTGTAACCAAGAAGGAAATTTTTCAGCAAGTTCTTTGCTTACCATATTAGGTAAGCAAAAAAGTATGCCGGCTACGCAAGTCGCAATAATTGTAATTTTGCGTGTTTGAGATAATCCAAATAACATCATGGGTTTTTATTCACTTACTTAGATTTTTTGGTTGGTTTTTTTGAAGCTGTTTTTTTAACTGCAGAATTTGTTGCTGCTTTAGCTTTAGTTGCTGCTTTTTTAATTGCTTTTGTAGGCTTTGCAGAAACAGGCTTTGCCATTTTAGGAGCTGCTACTTTAGCTGCAGTAGTTTTTACAGTCTCGGCAACTGGCTGAGTTTTTGCAAGAACTTCAGTTACTGTTGCTTTAACAACACGAACTTTTACATTGTCAGCGATTTCAAGACTGATTTCACCATCGTTAATAATTTTATCAACAGTTCCTAAAAGACCACCAGCTGTTACAACGCGATCGCCACGACGTAATTCTTTTAAAACCTCTTGATGAGCACGAGTCTTTTTTTGCTGTGGGCGTAAAATAAGGAAATAGAAAATGACAAAGATAAGGACCAACGGAATGAGTTGCATCATGTCAAATCCTGCTCCGCCACCATTGGCAAATAACATTGATGTGCTAAGAATTGAAGCTATTAAAAAACCTTTCACAAAACTCTCCTTTGTAAACTTAAAATTTAGCACATGGTTCACCCTAACAAAATTTATGGTACATTCCCAGTGGGTATTTAGAATTTTAGAAAATTAATAATGGATTTTATTTTTGAGTATTACGCCTGGATTAAGGTAATGCACATTGTTTCTATTGTTGCATGGATGGCAGGCTTGTTTTATTTGCCAAGGCTTTTTGTGTATCACACAGAGTATCCTGAGAACGGAAAAATGTTAGAGGTGATGGAGGAAAAGCTTTTTCGAATGATTATGCAGCCAGCAATGCATATGGTGATTTTTACAGGTGTTTTGTTGCTATTTATGCCGGGTTACTCAGTTGCACCTTGGGTTCATGCAAAACTTACTTGCGTATTTTTGTTAATTATGTTTCACTTCAAGCTAGGCAGTTGGAGGAAACAACTTAAACAAGGTGTTTGCTTTAAGTCTTCAAAGTTCTTTAGAACCATCAACGAGATTCCCACCGTCCTTCTAATTTTAATAGTCATATTTGTTATAGTAAGACCTTTCTGAGAGAATTTATGCATTTACAAGATTTAAAAAAGAAAACCCCAGCTGAGCTTTTAATTATTGCTGAAGAGCATGATATAGAGAGTGCAAGCAGCTTGCGTAAGCAAGATTTAATGTTTGCAATATTAAAAAAATTAGCTGAAAAAGATATTGCAATTTATGGCGATGGAGTCATAGAAATTTTGCAGGATGGTTTTGGTTTTCTTCGCTCTCCTGAATCAAACTATTTGCCAGGTCCCGATGATATTTATGTTTCGCCAAACCAGGTGCGCAGGCTTGGGCTTCGTACAGGTGATAGTGTAGAAGGTGAAATTCGTGCTCCCAAAGAAGGTGAACGTTATTTTGCATTAATAAAAATTAAAAAAATTAATTTTTCAGAACCAGAAGAAATACGTCATCGTATCAATTTTGATAACCTGACTCCTTTATATCCAGATAGACGTTTGAATCTTGAGTATGGAGAAGGTAAGCCTTCTAAGGATTTTACATCTAGAATTATAGATTTGGTTTCTCCAATGGGTATGGGGCAACGTGCGTTAATTGTTGCGCCACCTAGAACAGGTAAAACTGTGATGTTACAAAGCATCGCGCATTCTATTACCACAAATCATCCAGATGTTTACTTAATTGTTTTATTGATTGATGAACGTCCTGAAGAAGTAACAGACATGGCAAGGTCGGTAAAAGGCGAAGTCGTCAGTTCAACTTTTGATGAACCAGCGGCTAGACATGTTCAAGTTGCTGAAATGGTTATTGAAAAAGCAAAGCGTTTGGTTGAACAAAAAAGAGACGTTGTTATTCTTCTTGATTCTATTACTCGTTTGGCGCGTGCATATAACACGGTGGTTCCTTCATCAGGCAAGGTTTTGACCGGTGGTGTCGATGCAAACGCGTTGCAACGTCCAAAACGTTTCTTTGGTGCTGCACGAAATATTGAAGAAGGTGGCTCTCTAACAATTATTGCTACGGCTTTGGTTGATACTGGATCACGTATGGACGAAGTTATTTTTGAAGAATTCAAAGGTACCGGAAATGCGGAAATTGTACTTGAACGCAAGCTTTCAGATAAGCGTGTTTTCCCAACAATTGATATTAATAAGTCGGGTACACGTAAGGAAGAATTGCTGGTAACAGATAAGGCAGAGCTTGCTAAAATGTGGGTGTTGCGTCGTATTCTTAACCCTATGGGTACGGTTGAAGCGATGGAATTTTTGCTGGATAATCTTAAATTTAGCAAGACTAACCATGACTTTTTCCAGACAATGAATACCTAAGGTGGGCGATGTTAACCCTGAATTACTGTATTTATGATTGCTTTGCAGAGGTTCCGTTTCAGGGGCACGCTGCTGCTATTGTTGATGTTCCAAAAAAACTTGATCATGAGCTAGCAACTAAAGTTGCAGTTGAGCTTTGTCAAACGGTTACGTGTTTCGTTTGGAAAGAAAAAGGCCAAGTTTGGGTTGAGACTTTAACTAAAGATGGCAGTATTTGGCCAATTAGCCATGGCTTGTTGGGTGTTGCTAAGCATTATGCTGTTGAGCAAGAAATTCTGTATACATCTGGCGGTTCGTTTGAAGTTCAAACAAAAAAAGACACTGTGGTGGTTTCTGTTCCAAAGCTTTGCTTGGAAATTACGGAAATGCCAGAACGATTAAATCAAGCGTTTGATATTATGCCTGTGTCAGTTCGTGAAATGGGAAAAACATGCGTGGTTGAGTTACGCACTGTTGAGGAGCTTGCAAATCTAGAGGCTGATTTTAACAGAATTGCTCGTCTTGATTACGATCGAATTGTGTTAACCGCAGAAGATGATACTATTCCATATGATTATGCATACCGTTATTTTTCCCCCAAACATAATATCAATGAGAATAATGGCAGTTTGTACGTTCAGACTTTTTTACCTTTGTTTTGGTCGGAGCGTTTGAAAAAAGAACATTTTTCCTTTTTGCAGTTGAGTGAGCGCAAATCAGTAGGTGAGGCGACAATTAGTGGAGATTTTGTTCAAGTTGCAGCGCCAGTTAAAAAAATATTTGAAGGTGCTTTGAAAGTGCTATGAAGCTTTTGTATGTTGTTGCAAAGTCTGAATATTTTTTAAGTCATCGCTTCTCTTTATGTCTTCAGGCCCAATCATCAGGGTTTGACGTTGCTGTGGCAACGACAGAATTTTCAAAAAAAAATAAATCAAAAATAGCTGACATAAATACTTTCTTGGTAAGGTTTAAACGAGGAAGCTTAAATCCTTTCATTGAGATTAAGACAATTTTTGATTTACTTATTGCACTTAGAAAATTTAGACCATCGCTTGTGCATAATGTGGCGTTGAAGCCGGCATTATATGGAGCAGCCATAGCTAGATTTTGTGGAATACCCAGCGTCAATGCTATTAATGGATTTGGGTATATTTTTACATCGCGCCATATTAAGGCTCGTTTCCTAAGGCCTTTTGTAAAATTTGCGCTTAAATTCATTCTTAATCATTCAAGTGTTACGGTATTGGTTCAAAATCAACAAGATTTTGAATCATGCAAGCGGTTGCTTCCAAAAAGTGAATTGTATCTTGTCCTGGGGTCGGGGGTGGATGCAAAAACTTTTTATCCGGTGGTTAGTCAGGGCATTTTTACCTTTACGCTTGTTGCACGCATGTTGTGGAGTAAAGGAGTAGGGGGGTTTGTTGAAGCGGCTGAGAATTTTGTAAAAAATAATCCATCTGTGAAAGTGCGTTTTTTGCTTGTGGGCGACCCCGATCCGGAAAATCCAGAATCAATTCCTTTGGCAATTTTAAAAAAATGGCACCAAGAGGGCGTGGTTGAATGGTTGGGGCATGAGGACAATATTCAGCATGTTTACTCGCAAACGCATGTGGCGGTTTTGCCAAGCTACAGGGAAGGGCTTCCTAAGTCGTTGATCGAAGCGATGGCATGCGGACTGCCAATTATCACTACAGATGCAATAGGTTGTGGTGATATTGTGCATGATGGCAATGGTATAAAAGTTCCTGTCCAAAATGTTGTCGCTTTAGAAAAAGCATTTGAAAAATATTTTTTTGATAAAAAATTATGTGAAAAAATGGGGCGGCAGGGTCGCAAGGAATCAGAGACAGTATACGCAAGTGATGTTGTTAACAGGCAAATTATAGAAATTTATACTAAAATTTTACAAAAAATCTAAAGAAAGATGTCTTGTTTGTCATAGGTGAATATGCTACTTGTAGCGGTAGTGTGAATATCCCTATCTTTTTTTGTGACCTACGTCGTTACTGAAGCGTGTATTAAGTGCAAGTATACTGACTGCGTTGAAGTTTGTCCGGTGGACTGCTTTTTTGAAGGGGAAAACATGCTAGTGATTGATCCTGAAATTTGTATAGATTGTGGTGTTTGTGAGTTAGAGTGTCCGGTTGAGGCCATATTGCCTGACACTAAAGAGGATGCTGGAGTTTGGCTAGAGCTTAACAGTGAATACTCTAAAAAATGGCCAAATATTACTCGGAAAAAAGAGCCTCCTCCTGACGCTGATGCTTGGGCTGATGTAAAACATAAGTATCCCGAGTATTTTAGCAAGAAGCCGTGAGCTTAGTTTAGCTCTTGAATTTTTGAAAATCGTTCCCATACCAAGGGAAGTACAAAAGTTTTTTTGAAGGAATGTATAATGGTGGCAAAGAATTTTAAAGTTGGTGAATACGTTGTTTATCCGGCGCACGGGGTTGGAAAACTCATTGGTAGTGAATCTCATAGTATTGCAGGTAACGAGCTAACTTTGCTTGTTATTAATTTCGAAAAAGACAAAATGGTATTGCGTCTTCCAAAAGAAAAAGCAAAAAATGCAGGCTTGCGCTCGCTAAGTACAAAAAAAGAAATGGATGATGCATTGAAAATGCTTTCTATCCGTACGAAACCACGTCGTGTAATGTGGAGTCGTCGTGCTCAAGAGTACGAATCAAAAATTAATTCGGGATTGCCCTCTTCGATTGCTGAGGTTATTCGCGATCTTTACAGGCGTGGAAACGATACAGAGCAGTCTTACAGTGAGCGTCAAATTTATCAAGTTGCAGTTGAGCGCTTCGTTCGTGAGCTTTCTGCTGTAGAGCAACTAGATGAAAAAACAGCTATTGAAAAAATGGAATGTTCTTTACGTGTAGCTTAAGCAAAAGAAATGCTTGACTTTGGCTGTGTCCATTATTAGGATACACTGAGTTTAAAGGGAAAATTTACAAAATTAACACCTAGAGATGTAGTTTATGCCAACAATTAATCAGTTAATACGAAAATCAAGAGAGCCTAAGGTTAATCGCAATAAAGTTCCGGCTTTAGAAGCGTGCCCACAACGTCGCGGTGTTTGTACTCGCGTGTTTACAACGGCTCCAAAAAAACCAAACTCAGCGTTGCGTAAGGTAGCTCGTATTCGCTTAACAAATGGTTATGAAGTGACTGGATATATTCCAGGTGAAGGGCATAACCTTCAAGAGCACTCTGTTGTGCTTATTCGTGGCGGTCGCGTAAAGGACTTGCCAGGTGTGCGTTATCACATTGTGCGTGGTACATTGGATACGCAAGGAGTTAAGGATCGTAAGCAAAGTCGTTCTAAATACGGTGCGAAGCGTCCTAAGTAAAATAAATTTATTGAAGTTCTTTGAAATAGTGAAGAGGTTTAAACATGTCACGACGTCGTGCCGCGGTAAAACGCGAAATTAATCCAGATGCTAAGTTTGGTGATGTAGTAGTTGCTAAATTTATGAATTGCATGATGATGCAAGGAAAAAAATCTGTGTCTGAAAAGATTTTTTATGCTGCTCTTGATAAGATTCAAGAAAAAAGCGGAAAAAATTCTATTGAGCTCTTTCATGAGGCTTTATCAAATGTGAAGCCAGCTTTGGAAGTTCGTTCTCGCCGCGTTGGTGGCGCAACGTATCAAGTTCCGACAGAAGTTCGTTCTGATCGTTCTCAAGCGCTTGCCTTCCGCTGGTTGATTAACGCTGCTCGTTCTCGTTCAGAAAAAACAATGATTGATCGTTTGAGTGGTGAGCTAATGGATGCTGCTAATAGTCGTGGTGCTTCTGTTAAAAAACGTGAGGACACCCATAAAATGGCAGAGGCAAACCGTGCGTTTGCTCATTATCGCTGGTAGTAGGATTTAAGAGCATGGCACGTACAACACAATTAAATCAGTATCGTAATATTGGAATTATGGCGCATATAGACGCCGGTAAGACCACTACTACAGAGCGAATTCTTTACTATACAGGTAAATCTTATAAGATTGGTGAAGTTCATGAAGGCACTGCCGTTATGGACTGGATGGAGCAAGAGCAAGAGCGTGGTATTACTATCACTTCTGCTGCGACCACCTGTTTTTGGAATGATCACCGTATTAACATTATTGATACTCCTGGTCACGTTGACTTTACTATTGAAGTTGAGCGTTCTCTTCGTGTTTTAGACGGAGCCGTTGCTGTATTTGATGGTGTTGCAGGTGTTGAGCCTCAGTCTGAGACTGTTTGGCGTCAAGCTGATAAATACAAAGTTCCTAGAATTTGCTTCATAAATAAGCTAGATCGAATGGGCGCTGATTTTTATCGTTGTGTTGACATGATTGTTGACCGTCTTGGCGCTCGTCCTCTTGTGACAATGTTGCCAGTTGGTGCGGAAGCAGACTTTGCTGGTATCGTTGATCTTGTTAATAATAATGCAATTATTTGGCGCGATGAGAGTCTTGGTGCTCAATTCGATATCGTTGAAATTCCTGCGGAATTAAAGGAAAAAGCGGCTGAATATAGACATCGTTTGATTGAAACTGCTGTTGAAGCAGATGATGCTTTGATGGAGTCTTATCTTGAAGGTAAAGAGCCAACGGTTGCTCAACTGAAGGCAGCTATTCGCCGTGGAACAGTTAATAGCATGTTTGTTCCTGTTCTTTGCGGAAGTGCATTTAAGAATAAGGGTGTTCAACCATTGCTAGACGGTGTTGTTGATTACCTTCCTTCTCCGGCAGATATTGGTTTTGTTAACGGAATTGATGATCGTGGAAACGAAGTTATTCGTAAATCAGAAGATTCTGAGCCCTTTTCAGGCCTTGCTTTCAAAATTATGACAGATCCATTTGTTGGTTCAATTACATTTATGCGTGTTTACTCTGGTAAGCTTGAATCTGGCTCTGGGGTTGATAACTCAACAAAAGATAGAAAAGAACGCGTAGGCCGTATGCTTTTGATGCATGCAAACTCACGTGAAGATATTAAAGAAGCCTATGCGGGAGACATTGTTGCATTGTGCGGTTTGAAGTGTACAACAACTGGTGACACTCTTTGTGATAGCAATAATCCAGTTATTTTAGAAAAAATGGAATTCCCAGATCCTGTTATTGAGATCGTGATTGAGCCAAAAACAAAGGCCGATCAAGAAAAAATGGGTATTGCATTGGCTCGTTTGGTTTCGGAAGATCCATCTTTCCGTGTTCATACTGATCAGGAGACTGGTCAAACAGTTATGAAGGGAATGGGGGAGTTACATCTTGAAATTAAGGTTGATATTCTAAAGCGTGAATACAAAGTTGAAGCAAATATTGGTGCTCCACAGGTTGCATACCGTGAAACTATCACCAAGGCTGCTGACTATGATTACACTCATAAAAAGCAGAGCGGTGGAGCAGGTCAGTTTGCTCGCGTTAAATTTACATTTGAGCCACTAGAGCCAGGTTCAGGCTTTGTCTTTGAAAACAAAGTTGTGGGTGGTTCTGTTCCAAGAGAGTATATTCCAGGCGTTACAAAAGGTTTGGAATCGGCTCTTGGCACAGGTGTTGTTGCAGGCTTCCCCACTATTGACTTTAAGGCGACCCTTACAGATGGTGCATATCATGATGTTGACTCGAGTGCTTTGGCATTTGAGATTGCTTCACGTGCAGCATTCCGCGAAGGTATTTTAAAGTGTGCCCCGAAGTTATTAGAGCCTGTAATGAAAGTAGAAGTGGTTACACCAGAAGATTATTTGGGTGATGTAATCGGTGACTTGAATAGTCGTCGTGGTCAGGTTACTGGTATGGATCAACGTGGAAATGCACGTGTGATCAATGCATTAGTGCCTTTGGTAAATATGTTTGGTTATGTGAATACTTTGCGTTCAATGTCGCAAGGTCGTGCACAATTTTCTATGGTGTTTGATCACTATGAACAAGTTCCGCAAAATGTAGCGGATGAAATTAAAGCGAAGATGGCGTAAGGAGCTTAATCATGTCAAAAGAGAAATTTTCAAGGAACAAACCGCACTGTAACATAGGAACGATTGGTCACGTTGACCATGGAAAGACATCGTTAA
>DYTB01000035.1 GCA_020726185.1 Candidatus Odyssella sp.
TAATATTTCTAACAAATTTTAGAGTACAGGGGGGCATTAAAATTTAGTTAAGTATTATTTAAATAATGGTTAATTATAATATTATTATTTATTTATGGTTAATTTTAATTGTTTATTATTAAAAAAATAGAATTTATAAAACTGGATCCCGCGATCAAGTCGCGGGAAAACTAAGCGAGGTGGATCCTCATGGTTTCTTCCCCAGTTTCCCTCCGACTTGATCGCGGGATCCAGTTCTATAACATCCGAAACATGAAATTACTCACTGGACCCTCCGATCAAGTCGGAGGGAAACTGAGTGGTAGCTTCTCTAGTCTCTTATGATTTTGATCGCGAGGGGGGACACTTTCCTCCTATTTTCCCTATGGCTTGACCAAATGGTCCAGTCCTATACCATCCCTGTCCTCTCCGGCCTAACCATAGATTCCAATCAGCAACATCTAGAACATTGAAAAGTAATTATTAACTTTTTGGACGTATTGTAATTGTATGTACCACTTTTGCGGGGTTGTATGGTTCTGCGTTCAACATTTATATTATTGTTTCTTAACGCGTGTTTTTCCCTTTTTGCAAGCGAGGAGCTCAGCCCCAGCTATGAATGCGACACAGTATTTGAACGTGTGATTGGTATTGGTTCTAATTGCTTAACAAAAAGCCAAATTAATGGATATTTTTCGCCAGAATTTCCCCCCAGAGAAACAAAATCTGGCCATGCCGACCTGTTTGATTGGATGCGGATTTGTGATTATCACAGCTTTGCAGCGGCGCTTCGCACCGGATTAACTGATTTTTTCGAATTAGAAGATTTTACTATTCACTATGAAGCCTACGGTTCACCCCATTTGGTTGATCATAAATCTATGCTTTGGAACCATAAGAACAATATGATTTGGCGACATTTGTTTGACTCAGCAGCAGGGCAACAATTATGGTCAGCCGTGCGAGACGGGGAATTGGCACCCGCCAAACTTGAAGAAATTTTTCCAAAAATAAAAACAAAGCTAAATCATTTAAAAGAAAAATTTATAACGGCCAAAGACCACAAAACTTTATACATCATTTCCCATTACGAAGTAGATGGAGAGACGCCACCAGATTTGAATGCCCTGAAAGAAGTTAGGGATGCATTAACAGCAATTCGTGGTGGTGATACTCATTTCACGCTTTTGTTTCTGCCCCATGAACAAAAATTTGATGGCATCGAAAACATTATTGTTCGTGAAGCTAAAAACTTAAAATCAGGGTGGGATGGCGGTGATTCTGCCAGATGGAAAGAAATTTTAGATGCATTCAGATTTTCTGCAGATATTTGGACCTGACGTTTTTATTGTCATAAAAGTAAAAAAATAGCACATACTCAGTTGCCAAAACCCTCGAATTTCTGGTAGCTTTTAGAGAGCCAACACGCGCGGGCGTGGTGGAATTGGCAGACACACCAGACTTAGGATCTGGCGACGCAAGTCATGGGGGTTCAAGTCCCTCCGCCCGCACCACATATAACACATGGAATTCTATGGCTCTTTCAGTTCAAAAGGTGCGTGAGCAAGACGCAGTAATTGATTTCAAAGCTACTCTTGTATCATCTGATTATGCGCAAGAACTAGCATCATGGTTTAGCAAAAAATCACAAAATGTACGTATTGATGGTTTTCGCCCAGGCAAAGCACCACTTGCGGTTATTCAAACACGTTACGCTGATGAAGCTAATAGATCAGTGGTTAATAACATTGTCGATCGCGTTCTTAGTACTATTGATAAAGAACATAAACCACGTGTAGCAGGACAGCCAAAGGTTACTATTGAAAAAGCCGATACTACAGACGGTTTCGAATGTAGTGTCAGCGTTGAATGTTTACCAACTATTGAATTAAAAGATTTTTCATCAATCTCTTGTGAAGAATTGGTCGTCGACATTTCTAAAAAAGAAGTTGATGAAGCAGTTGATGCATTATTTAAAAGATATAAAGGCCATGAAAAAGAGCCTAAAAAAGGCAAAGCCGCATGGGGCGACAAAGTTAAAGTCTTAATCAAAGAAAAAAGTAAGCACAGCACACCTCAAGAACAAGAGCTAACGCTTGCAGAAGACACAGACGCAACTTGGTTACCTTTGCACAAGGGTATTCAGGGTAAAGCAGAGGGTGAAACTGCTGAAATTGTTATTACGTATCCAAAAGATTTCCAAGAAGCAAGCATTGCTTCAAAAACTTTCACCTATGAAGTTGAAATTCAGTCTGTTTTTGCCGGCGTTACATTTAAATTAGATGCAACCTTTGCAAAAGAATTTGATTGTGAAGACCTAGATGGTTTGCATAAAAAAATGGAAGAAACACTTAAGAATGATCAGAAGCACTTAATAACCCTGTACCATAAGCGCCAAATTCTTGATGCCTTAAATGATCAGTACAAGCTTGCATTGCCAAAGTCATCAGTTGAATTTGAATTCCAACAAATTTGGAAGAAATTACAAGACGAAGTTACCGCGGCGCGTGCTCGTGGTGAAACAGAAGACATTGATATGGCTGAAGTAGAAGCTGAATATCACCTGATTGCAGAACGCAGAGTAAAGCTTGGCATGTTGGTTTCTGAAATTGCGAAAGAGCATAAAATTGCTTTGACCAATGAAGAAATCCAACGCGAAGTTGTTATGGAAGCAATGAAGTACCAAAGCCAATTTAAAGAAGTGATTGATTATTACGTGCAAAACCCACGTCTTATGGAAAAGCTACTTGCTCCGGCTTTAGAAGATAAGGTTGTTGATTTTGTGTTTGGAAAATCAAAAAAGAAGCAAACCAAAATTACGGTGAAAGACTTGCCTGCTAAATTGAAAGGTGTTGTACCTGGATATGAAGGCGACGACGAACCAGCTACTAAAAAAGTAGCATCAAGCAAAGCGCCAAAAGAAGGTAAATCTGACAGCGAAAAAGCACCCGCCAAGAAGGCCAGCACTAAGAAAGGCGAATAGCCATGAATTTTAAATCTCCTAAACAAGCGGATGCATTAGTTTCTTCACTGGTGCCAATGGTTGTTGAACAAACTGGCCGTGGCGAACGCGCTTACGACATTTTTTCAAGGCTTTTAAAAGATCGTATTATTTTCCTAACAGGACAAATCTACGACGAAATGGCATCTCTTATTTGCGCTCAGCTTTTGTTTTTAGAATCAGAAGATCCAGATAAAGACATTTACATGTATATCAACTCTCCTGGCGGCGTTGTAACGTCTGGTTTATCAATGCTTGATACCATGAATTATATTCGTTGTGACGTAGCAACGGTGTGTTTGGGCCAAGCTTGTTCTGCAGGTTCATTGCTACTTACAGCTGGTGCTAAAGGTAAGCGTTATGCGCTAACCAATTCACGCATCATGATTCATCAACCTCATGGTGGTGCACAAGGTCAAGCAACTGACATTGAAATTCAAGCTCGCGAAATTTTAAACTTACGTGCACGTTTGAACAAAATCTATGCTGATTGCACAGGTCAAAAACTTGAAACTATTAATGACGTAATGGAACGCGACAAATTCATGTCAGCCGATGAAGCTGTTACTTTTGGCTTGATTGATCACGTTGTTGAAAAGCGTCCAACTAATTTTGCAGCTGACCATAAAAAAGATAAATAATTAAGACTTTGGTCTTATGCTAAAGCGCATCTTTTAAGGTGCGCTTTTTTAATTTGGGCATTAGTGTTGTCATCCTGAGCCTGCAACGCAGGCGTAGGGATCCAGTTCTATAACATCTACTCAGTTTTCTTTTTCTCCATTACCCTTATTCGTGCCGCACGTTCTTCTTCTGTAGATAATCGAGTTGGAACCTTAGCTAAGTCAGCTGTAACAGATGCTGCAGCCTCAGCATCTTGTTCTGCTTTTAATGCTCTCTCTTCAATCAGACTGAATTGCCCCTTAATTTCTTCCCAATACGCCTTAACAGCCCCGACAGCAAGACTTTTTGCTGTGCTCGAGTTCTCAGGACTAGAAGTACTCAAATCTTCAGCAATAAGAGCTTCCACTGCTTCAGCTACCTTTTCTGCTGATGTGCCTGCAGTAACACCCTTTGCATAAAGCTTATCAGCAACCCATCTCAGATTTTTCAGAGCGCGGCTTTTATCACTTAAATTCCAATTGTTGCAATATATACTGAAGGTAAGGTTGCCTTCTGCTCCTGCAAATAACCTGTCTAGTTCTGTGTCAATGGCGCGCATTCCAGTTGCAACACGTTCTTTAATGCCCTTGTTGCAGCTATTAGTTTTAATTGATTCGCCTAGGAACCCATCAAGCCATAAGTCTACACTTTCAGGATGAAACCTGTGTAAGAAACTAACTGTTGTACTTATAACTTCTTCATAATCTGTATCGCTTACTAATTTAGCAAATGCAGCTTCTTTGGCATTTTTCAGTTCACTGGAGTTAGCGAAGAATTAGAATACTTTGCCTCAATCCACTGCTCTAAAAGCATTTTAGCATCTGCAAAATCTATAGGATCTATACCAGATTGTTGCAAACGTTCGTTCATATTTTCTATCACTGCATCATCTAATCGCATAGATTTTGACGATACGCTTGAAGAAGAGCTTGAAGAAGAGCTTGAAGAATGGCTTGCAGAATTAGAGCTACTCGTTGTCACTTGTGTCCTTGCATAGTTATGAATTTCCATAGGGTTTACCCAAGGCTGGGCAGCATTACCATGTCTGTATTCATTAATAACTCTCGTGATTTCTGCTTGCCATTGATCAGGTTGCATGGTTGCTAAATTTCTTATCAGATCTGATCTTTCGTGGGAAGGAACATAACGAATAAGCTCTTGCAGTGTCTCATTAGAAAAAACATTGGCAAAATCAGCGAACTGCTCTGCAGATGCCATCATTCGAACCTGAATCAAATATGCTAGAATACCAATCGCATCCTTTTTATCATATTCATTCATTCCTTGAGTAAGGCTGTCTACTGTAGTTTTAAAACCATTTAAACGTTCAACAGGAACCTCTGCTAGAATACAAATTACATTGGCTTTGTTCTCTTGCGTCATTTTCTGAGTAAGTTCATATGCTATCTGTCTAATAGCTCCTAAATGCCATGCAGAAATCCGTGTTAAAGCACTCATCACAGAGTGTTTGTAATATTCATCTACGCCTACACCTTGAATAAGATGATTCACCATAGTTTCAAATTTATCTTTGTGCTTATTAATAAGTTGAGTGATTTCTGCTTGCCAGAGATTGGGTTCCATTTTTGATAGTACGGTTATCAGTTTATCTATCTCCCTAGGAGACACAAGTTTATCTAATTGCTGCAAAGTCATATCGGTAAAAGCATTGGAAGTTTCATCAAAATTCTTTTGAAACATATCGATAAGAGAGAAAACCGCACGACCTTTCTCAAAGTCCCACATTCTTTGGGTAAGAATATTTACCGTATATTCAAAAGCATGTAAATGTTCTGTAGGTAATAGTGCTATAGCATAACTCACTTGGGATTTACCATTTTCAGTCATGTCTTGAGCAAGCTTACCTATAATTTCCCGACGTCTCTCATTATCTGAAAGGGGATCTTCTGTTACGCAAAAAAGTTGAGAAAACCCTACTAGGCTTATGCCAAGCATTTGTAACGCGATAAGATGTTTGTTCATAATGATATTATTTCTTAATCATGCACATATAAAAGTTAACGTAAAGTGAAAATTATCAAAATGATGGAAATTATATTACGAATAAAATTAAGCCAAGCTTCTATATAGCATAGACCTCTATCTTTAATTCAAAAACCAACAGGTAGCCCCAATTTCACATCTTTGCTAGAATTCAATCAATAGGTATTGCTTTGTTGTTATGCATTTTTTTCTAGCTGTTATTTTTTTGACATTTTGTACCTATCATTTAAATGGTCAGGAAGCTGCAGATATTGAGCTTATTGCCCTTTCACAAGATGGCATAGACTACAAAATTCAATGGCCAGAAACCTTGACTCCAGAAATGATAAAACGCATGGAAAGCGTTTCCATGTTGTTGGAAAACAAATCACGACTGCCAGGTTCCATTGGCGGTTTAATGAAGCGCATTGAAAAAGATAAGGTATTATTAGAAAAAACCCTGTATTCCTTTGGCTACTATGGCTGCAAGGTTGATGTTAAAATTGACCTTGAAAAAGCACCTGTGGTTATTCAATTTACTTGCGACCTCGGGCCGGTTTACACAATTGAACATATGCAGCTTGAAAATCGTGGTAAGTCACCTATGCCAGAATTGACTGTGAACCTTGATGATTTAGTAGGCTTAAGCAAAGGTGACGTGCTAATAGCTGAACATGCTAAAAAAAGCCAAATTGTTATTAAAAAATATTTTGCTCAAACGGGCTATCCTTTTGCTGAAATTGATGAACCAGAAGGCATAATTGATCATAAAAACCGTACAGTTGTACTAATTTTTCCTGTTGATTTAGGCAGCTGCGCCATAATTTGTGACTCAGAAATTGAACCCACGCAAAACCTGAATCCTGACTATATTAGGAACCGTTTGTATTGGAAAAATGGTGATGTCTATGATACTCGCGTTGTAGAGCGTACGCGTCGTTACCTAAGCCAGACGGGCTTGTTTGACAACGTGGTTGTTACGCCTAAACCGGCTGAAGATGCCTCGTCAAAAAGCGAAAAAGAGCAGCCAATTATAATGCATGTAAAAACGACCGAAGCACCTCCGCGGTCTGTTGCTGCCGGTGTGCATTACGCCACAACCCAAGGCGGAGAAGCGCGTTTTGCGTGGAATCATTATAACCTTAGGGGCGGTGGAGAAAACCTAGGTGCAACCTTGCGTGTTTCAAAAATTCGAAACAAGGCTCGCTTTTTCTATAACGTTCCTGACTTTGGCGCGCCCAAGCAAACCCTAAAGAACGAAACCTATGTACTTAAAGAAGATACGCGCGCTTATCGAAGCCAAACATTTGCGCTATCAAGCAAGATTGATCGCCAATTTACCGATATGCTGTCAGGCTCCGTTGGCCTCAGCACAGAAAATGGTAACATTCGCCCGCGCACAACAAATGCAAAAAGTCCTATTCGCCTTGTTGGTGTGCCCGTTGAATTGGAAATTGATGCGTCAAATGACTTATTAAATCCAACACGTGGTTTCAAGGTCGGGGGAAATATTACGCCCTACACAGGGCACTTAGGGTCAAGTAAAGGCATGCTTATAGGCCAAGCAAATGCAAGCATATACATTCCCTTCCAAACCAATAGCTTAGATGAAGACATGGGTACACTGGCATCATTTGTGCGTATAGGGTCCATTAAAATTAATAATTTGCCGCCGAACAAGCGTTTTTATGGTGGTGGTAACGGATCTGTGCGTGGTTATGGATACCAGCTTATTAGCCCAATTGATAAAAACAAAGTTCCATTGGGTGGTGAATCTTTACTAGAATTTGGCGGTGAACTTCGTTACCGTTTCACGGAAACTATAGGTGCTGTCGCGTTTATTGAAGCAGGAACTGTGTCTCAACGAAGTATTACGAATTTTGGAAAAAAACTACTTTGGGGAACTGGATTTGGTGTTCGCTATTACACAACTTATGCACCGGTGCGTATAGACATCGCCTTCCCATTGCAGCGTCGTAAACTACCAGGTACCAAGAAACCCTATGATAACCCTTACCAATTTTACGTAAGCGTGGGGCAGGCGTTCTAATGAAAAGCCGGTTTCTTAAGAAAATTCTCATAAGCGTCGCTGTCCTTGCGGTGGTTTGGCAAGGCTTGCAATTTGAATGCACCCAAAAAGCCTGCATTAAAATTCTAATAAGAACATTCACGCCGTACAAAGCGTCTGTCCTTGAAATTAAAGCCTCTAGAAATTTTCCTCTGTCAGCCAACATTCAAAGTATCACTCTTGTTAAAAACAAAGTGCCAGTCGCAACCTTTAAAAATGTTATATGGAATATTCCAAATGCATTATTCAAAGGCATAACTTTAAACATTGGTGAATGCACCTTAACCACAGAAACAGCTCCGCTGGATTTTGATTTTTCAAGTATTTCTCCGTCGGTTATGGGCTACTTTTTGCAAAATATATCAAGCAGCTTAAAGCGCTTTAATGAAGTCTCTATTGAACCTTTACAGATTAATAATAAGAATTTATCTGTTCACCTAAAGCGCCAAGATCCCGAATGGCTTGGCATTATTACACATAATGCAGAGAAGCTAACATTAACGTTGTCTCAACTGAAAGATCACGCAACGTTGAATTTAGAAGGTTCTTGGGAAGGTAAACGCTACCTTGCAAACGCTCAAATTTATAACAATGCCATTGATTTGTCTGCCAAAACCAGCATTCAGCCTTTTGCAAATGAGCACGTTATCAACTTTTTTGGGCCTGAAGTATCGCTAACCGCTCGTTTCGAAAAAACAACTGGCTGGCAGTTGCTGCCTTTAAAAATTGAAACATCCAAGGGGCACACGTTACAAGGTGAATGCACTCAAAAAAGTAACGTTCTTAATGGTAAGTTTGTGTGGACTTTACCCAAGCCCGATTCAAATGAATTTGCTAAATGTCACATTTCTGTAGAAGGTTATTCATCGCGCCCCACTATTAGATGGGAATTTCAAGAAGGCGTAAAACCTTTAGAAAAAGCTTTTGGTGAATGCACGTTTATTGATGCTAACCATATTAATGTTTCTGCGCAGCTGCGACACGATGAAAAAAATACAGCATCTGTAGAAATGGATTTATCGCTCAATCCATTCCTAATAAATGGTCACAGCGTTATTGCGTCGCAAGATTTACAAAAACTTCTGCATATTTTCTGGCCAAGCGCTAAGGGAAGTTTGAATTTTAAAGCATCTTTTGAAAATGTTAGCAGCCTTGAAAAAGGACACATTACAGTTAGCGGACAAGGTACCGTTCACGACACTGATTTTCATTTTCCAATTGATGTGAATGTTTCTATTAATAATGGGTTGGGCGAAGGCGAAGTGCATTTAACAAAGGGGCATTATCAGAAGCGCCCATTAGATGCACACATCGCCTTTAATAGTACCTCAACAGAAATTCACATTGAAAAATGTAAGCTGCAGCTACAAGACTTGCAACTGGCCCTTTTAAAGCCAACTGCCTACCATTTTGAAAATGGATTAAGTCCAACCCAATTGCAATTTTGTGCAGGAATTATTGAAATTACAAAACTAAAACTAGGTGACACTGCCACCACTACTGGAACCATTAACTTACGTAATATTCAGCTTAGTGGCTTGAAAATTTTGTTTAATGATTCCGATATAACAGGGGTACTAAATGGTCAATTGCAAAAGCTCGAAGGCCAACAAGCCACTATTAAACTTGATGTCTCAAAAGGCTATTGGCAACAACACCAAGACAAGCAAACCTATAAAATTTTGAATAATTTAAATGCGGCTCTAGATGCACAGTTTGAAAATGCCGTTTGGAAATGGAAATTCAACGTTAAAGACCAAGATAAAATTAACCTTGAAACCAAAGGCACAGCGAACCTTAATGATTCAACTATTGATGCGTACATTAAAGGCACAACCCGACTTAAACTATTAACCGATTGGTTAGCGACCGATGATCGAATTTTTGGTGATATTTCAATAAATATTCATGCCAAAGGTGCAATGAATAGCCCTGTGCTAGAAGGCAGTGTTGATGCTGACAATGGCCTATATGAAAATAGCGAAGTTGGTACCTTTTACCAAAACATTATCATTCGCACCAAAGCACAAGGCAAACGCCTAATTGTTAACCGCTTTACAGCGCAAGATGTCACTAAAAGCACCGACCCTAATCAAGGTCAGCTACGCGGCGAAGGCTGGATTGATTTTACTGACCCACTTTCACCTGTGTTCAACGTGCCCATGCACCTTTTCCACCTGCGCATTGCCCAAAATGACGGCTTCGTAAGCGATGCCAGCGGCACTTTAACAATAACAGGGAAGGGTGCTGATGTTGGTTGCAAAGGCGAAGTTACCCTTGAAAAAGCAAGCTACTTCATAGAATCATCTGCTGACACCAAAGTTCCAAAAATCATTGATCGTCATTTAAAAAAAGCCAAGGAAAAACAAGCTAAGCAATATGCCACCGCTTTTCCTTTGGAAATTTTAGTGCATAACTCCGATGGTTCATTCAAAGTTGTAGGCTCCGGCGCTGACACAACCTGGAAGGGTGATTTTTATGTACGTAAATCAATTGTGAACCCTTTCTTGGTTGGCACAGTACGATTACACAAAGGCACTTTAGATATTTTGGGCAAGGTTCTGAAAATCACCCGTGGTGAAATTACTTTTGTTGATGATGACCGAAACAACCCCAGGTTAAATATTCGCGCAATCAAAAAAATTGAGGGAGGAATTATTGTTGTTATTGAAATAAAAGGCACAGGAAATAGTACAATTATTGATTTCACATCAACACCATCTATGCCTGAAGAAGAAATTTTATCCTTATTACTATTTGGTAAAAAATTAGGAGAAGTTTCTGTTTTGCAAAGTGTTCAGCTTGCGGAAATTGCTAAATCAGATGAAAGTGGGCATGGATTTTTTGAAAAAATGCGCAGTAACTTTGGCTTTGATCAGTTTGAATTTAAAACCAGCACTCGTGGAGGCGCCTCTGAAACTGATGAAGACGCCACTCCCCAAGAACGTTCTGAAGCAAAAACCAACCAAGCAGTTCGCATCGGCAAAGAATTTGGCAAAGTTCAAGTAGCCATTGAACAAGGGGCTGGCAGCGAAACCAGCAAAGTGGTTGTCTCTACTCCCCTTGGGAAAAATCTAGCCCTACAGGGCGACGTTGGCGCTGCCCAAAACTCTGGTGTAGGCATCAGCTGGATTAAAAGATATTAGCACGTCTTAATTTTTTGAATATTTCCAAAATCATATAAAATAATACACAATAAAGAGTATAAGTTTGTTTGGTAATGGAGAGCCTTCATGAAAACAACTACTCTTCTAAAATGGTGCGCACTATTTTCTGGGGGGTTGGCATTTTCTGCTGATGATCCACTAAATAGCGAAGATGAAATTAAACGCTCAGCTACTATGGTCACTATTGAAATAGTTGATAAGGCAAAATCAGATAATTTAGTGTTTTCAAATTGCTTTTATTATATTTTTCTAACCTCTTCCCCGCTAAGTTATATGGCATTTTATGGAAGCCGACCAGCGGCGAAGAGAAAATATACAAAAGATAAAGATGCTTAAAACCGCCTAGACAATTATTATGCCGCCGTTAACATGCAACGTTTGCCCTGTAATATAACTAGGCTCAGCTCTTGCTAAAATGTCGCTTTTAAAGTTCGGCAGCGCTTGAGTTTTTTCTCTCACCGACCGCTTCTTTTTTTCATCACCATGGTGCGTACTTTGTCGTAAAGCTGTTCAACTGTTAAATTTCTAAGAGCTATGCGCGAAGGTTCTTGCTGATCAAATGGTAATTTTTGTATTTTTGGCTCTAATTGTCGGACAAGTTCTTCTTTTCGTTTTAACTCTGCCGCAACTTTTCTTTCGGTAACAATACCTGGTTCCGTTATTGACTCTAGATACT
The DNA here is from genome assembly GCA_020726185.1 of Candidatus Odyssella sp. GTDB lineage: Bacteria > Pseudomonadota > Alphaproteobacteria > Paracaedibacterales > CAITNM01 > CAITNM01. The sequence continues at coordinate 11,535 of DYTB01000035.1, forward strand.
GCTTTATATGGGCAATAGCTTTACCTAATTTTGCTGGATTTGAAGCACCAGTACTCATAGAGGCAGGAAGATCCCTTAAAATCGTTTGCCATATAGGTTCATCAAAACTATTCAAATTCAAGCTCGTAAGTTCTTGGTAACTAGCTTGTTGGTAAGGTCTTAAAGACTCTAGAGTTTGGCTATCAAAATTCTGGTCTAGTACTACTGTGAGCTCAGCAAAACGTTGAGTATGATGATCTGGCTCTGCCGCGGCCTTTCTTTCGGTAACAATATTCGGTGCCGTCATTGACTCTAGATACTGCTTTATATGAGCAATAGCCTTACCTAATTTTGCTGGATTTGAAGCGCCAGTACTCATAGAGGCAGGGATATCCCTTAAAATCGTTTGCCATGTAGGTTCATCAAAACTATTCAAATTCAAGCTTGTAAGTTCTTGGTAACTAGCTGGTTGGTAAGGTATTAAAGAATCTAGGGTTTGGCTATCAAAATTCTGGTCTAGTACTGCCGTAAGCTCAGCAAAACGTTGCTGTTTGTGGTCAGTAATCGCAGCTCCAAACGCTTGGGCAACGAATAAAATTAGAAAAAATAATGTTTTCATTTTAAACCTCTTTATATAACCGTTTAGGAAAAGCATAACAGAGCAATCGTTAAATTTTTATTAATTCCATTAACGAGTAATAAATTGCTCAATATAGCTTTTTGCAAAAAAGATTTCTGAAAATAGCATTGAAACATGCTTAAAACATAAAAAAAAACCGCAGTACGAATACTGCGGCTTAGATGTTTATTTTTTTTAGTTATTTGTAGTTTTTTAAAACCGCTCAACTTCTGCTAAACGTGTTTCAATTTCCTTAACATAATCTGGAACTCTGCATGGTCCAGTTCTGGCATCAACAACCTAAACCATTATCATGCCGCCATTAACATGCAACGTTTGCCCGGTAATATAACTAGACTCAGCACTTGCTAAAAACGCTACCGTAGCTGCTACATCAGTTGGTTTACCATAGGCACCAGCTGGAATGTTTCCCAGCATTTTGGTGCGCACTGCTTCTGGCAAATCATTGGTCATTGGTGACTCAATAAAGCCAGGGGCAATACAGTTTACGGTTATGCCCCTAGAAGCCGCTTCTTGCGCGAACGCTTTTGACATGCCAATCAACCCAGCTTTAGATGCGCAATAATTAGCCTGTCCGGCATTGCCCATTGTGCCAACAATAGATGAAATGTTAATAATGCGGCCATAACGTCTGCGCATCATTGCCTTCAATGCCGCGCGGCATATGCGAAAACTTGATGTCAAATTTACATCAATCACTGCTTGCCAGTCTTCGTCTTTCATGCGCATGGCCAAGCCATCACGGGTAATGCCAGCGTTGTTTACTACAATATCAATTTTTTCACATAACGCTTCTGCTTTGGGAAATAACTCTTCTACCGATTGTGGGTTAGACAAATTGCAAAGTACCGTGTGTGAAGTGCCGCCAACTTTTTTAATTTCATTTGCAGTTTCTTGCAACGCTTCCGCGCGTGTACCGCTAAGCACAATTGTTGCACCTTGTTTTGCAAGGCTAATCGCAATTGCGCTACCAATACCGCCGCTTGCACCTGTTACTAATGCATTAAATCCTTGAAGTGAAAACATTTTTAGTCCTTATTTTTTCTCTTTATATTGGCTGACTCTAGAAAAAAACAGCAGTCACAGCAAGGTTTTTGTCAAACACCGTTAATTTAAATAAAAAAGAAATAAATTTATTTTTAGCTTTAATAAATAATAAATAAATATTTTACTTATATTTAACTATCTGGATATATTCTTTGGTTATTAACAACCTTTACCGAGAGTTTTATGCGTACCTTATTTATACTATTACCAATTTTAGCTTCATTGTACGGAGCGGCAGCACCTTCAGTGGGTGAAATTGACACTGTTGAAACTTTAATGAATTTTAGAGTAGTAAGAGGAAATGTTTGGAAAGACTCACAAACCGATCAGCCTCTACACCGTCTTAATCACAAAAATGAACTTGTTCAAGCTGCCTGCGATGCTGATATTACATTTACGACAGCGGCGACTTCCTTTAACGCGGGGACAATTATGGGGAGCTATTTAGCAAGTATTGATACTTGTAACTCTTCTAGTGCCGCAAATCTTCCTCAAGCTACAGTTAGAAGCGCGGTACTTAGTGCGCTTGTTGCTGATCAAAAATGGAATGCTTTTTTAACGTTAGCAAAAAACTATAGAGTATCTCTGGGAAGAATTGCCAGAGATTGCTTTGGTAGAGAGCTATTTGAAGTGGCTGTTAGTGCTGGAGCAGTCGCTGCAGCAGAAAGAAAACCAACGGCAGATGTTCGTGATATTGTCGATATTTCAACTTTAATCGCGGCAATTGAACCTGCAATTCGTGAAGCAGGAATGCCTGCAGCAGCAGTTTCAGTTCCTGTTTTCACAGCAGCAGAACTTTCTAACTATGAATCACTATTAGCATTTCGAGCTGGGCGCTCTGTTATGAGCATTGAACCCCGTACTGGTCAGCAATTGTACCGCTTCATAAATGATGTGCTAGTACCAGCAGCTAAAGATGGCGACGTGTTGCCAAATCTTTCAAACCTTGTGGCACTCATGGCGTCTTCGTATACTACGCCTCCCGTTGCTACATGTGTAGGAGCAGTTAATCCTAGCTTGGCGACAATTTTTGCAGATACCAATTTAAACAGGTTGTATCAACTTGTTGAAGATTCAAGACGAGCACAGGGTCGTATGTCAGTTGACGCTATTGGAAGACCATTATGCCTTGAAACAAGAGTGCAAATTGTGAACATGTTCGATATCACTGATACAGCTAGCTTGTTAAAAGCAGTGTTTGGATTTTTTCCAGAAGGTGTAAGGCCTACTATTCCAGCTGGAATTTGATGATCATCTAAACAGAAGGGGTGTTTCATGATAACCTTAAACGAAATAAGGGGGGATTCATGGAACACCATATAAAAAATCTTGATGCACGTTTTGGTGCGCAAAACTATCATCCATTACCAGTTGTGCTGAACAAGGGTAGTGGTGTGTGGTTGTGGGATACTAATGGCCGAAAATACCTTGATATGATGTCGGCTTATTCGGCCGTTTCTCATGGGCATTGTCATCCTGAATTAGTTCAAGCCATGCATGAACAAGCGCAAACCCTTGCTATGTGTTCCAGGGCGTTTTTTAGTGACAAAATGCCTTTGCTATTAGAAAGACTATGTTCGCTTTTGGGCTACGACAAAGCATTGCTTATGAATACTGGCGCCGAAGCCATAGAAACAGCCATTAAAGCGGCACGTCGTTGGGGCTATTCAAAAAAAGGCATCCCTGATAATCAGGCAGAAATTATTGTTTTTGATAACAATTTCCACGGACGCACAACCGGTATTATTAGTTTTTCATCGGATGATGACTACCGTCACCAGTTTGGCCCCTATTTACCTGGCTTTCATATTGCCACCTATGGTGATATTGAATCGGTGCAAAAGCTTATTAATAAAAACACTTGCGCTGTTTTGGTGGAGCCTATTCAAGGCGAAGCCGGCATTGTGATCCCGCCTAAGGGTTGGCTTAAAAAACTTGAACAGCTTTGCAAAGCTGAAAATGTATTATTAATTTGTGATGAAATCCAATCAGGTTTGGGCCGTACTGGAACATGGTTAGCGTCAGAACATGAAGACGTAAAACCCGATGCGGTTACCCTAGGCAAAGCTTTGGGCGGCGGATTATACCCTGTATCTGCACTAGTAGGTCGTGCTGATGTTCTGGATGTTTTTAACCCCGGAAGCCATGGTTCAACATTTGGTGGGAATCCACTAGCATGCGCCATTGCCCATAAAGCCCTTGATATTATGGAACGAGATAAGTACCTGCAAAATAGTGAAACCTTAGGGGCTTACTTTTTGGAACAATTAAAAAATTTACCGGCGCCTTCTATAAAATCGGTGCGCGGTCTTGGCTTATGGATTGGTGTTGATCTTGAGTCGTCTCAAAAATCTGGCCGACAAATATGCGAATCTTTAATGAAAAAAGGAATT
>DYTB01000010.1 GCA_020726185.1 Candidatus Odyssella sp.
TATCAAATCAATATTGAGTATAATACTGTTAACTTCCGTTGTGTTTTGTATGGAAGAAGAAAAGACCTCTAAAAAACCTTCTCATGTTATAGATATGGACTTAACTGCTGGAAAAGAAGTTGCTCAAAAACAAAAAGAAATTTTTACTGAAGAAAATTTTTTAAAGGTGTTTAAACCACAGGAGATACAAAAACTGGATATAAATTGGCAAGCTTTTCAAGATGGTGATTTTGATGAGCCAGGCAAGCGCTCTGCTATAAGCAAAATTACTAAATTTATGTTGCTGAACACAAAAAACACTCAAGAATTTAAGCAATTAGATGGAGAGTTAGATGCAATTAATAAAGATCAACAGCGCGTGCATTTGCGGCGCGTAAACGACGTTGCCCTGGAGTATTTTCAACTTAAATTTTCTGATTTTGCTGTTGATATAGGTTATAAACTTGGAGGTGTACAGCTTGGTAATACGGTTACAATTTCTAAAGAAAGTGAAAAATCTATCACTTACCATGTTAAAACACATTCAGACGGCCTGGCTTCTGGAAAAAGCGCAGCAGCAACGATCGTAAATCCTGTGGAACTGATGGTTTATAAAATTTTAGAAAGGATTGGTATTGGTTGCGAATCACATTTTTTTGGTAGAGACGCGAAGAATTTCTATATAGCAACAAAGGATACAGGTTTTGATGGTACTTATTTAAGCTATGGGAAAATGAAAGAAGAGCATTCAAATTTTTCTAATTCGGAAGAGTTTTCTAATGGAATTTTTTGTTTAGACTTGTTGTCTCGTATTTTGCGACTAACTGATCTGCAAACAAACTCTGGTAATTTTGGTTTTGTAAATAAATCTGATGGTTGGCATATAAAGGCTATTGATTTTAGAGTAGTAAACGAACAGAATTTCAAAATAAATAAAGAGTATTTTCAAGGATTTCTTGAGGGTAACACGCAGGTTAGTTATTCGGATGAACCTATAAAAAATATATTTAAAAAGCATAAAGATCTAGAGCAGATAGCTAGAAATATATTTTCTAATCAATTTAAGAATTTTTACCAAATTGTGAAAGAATCTGCACAAGAAGTTTTTGAAGCAATTAAAAATAATGTTAAAGAACAAACATCAGCAAAGGATTTACAAAATATGAAGGAAGCCTTATTTTCATATACAGAAGCAATAGAGTATAATTTTAACGTTTTTTGTAAGGAATTAAAAATAATATAAGAATAAGTACGCAAAAAATAAAGGTGGAGTATCAAGAAGAGAGCGTTGGATATATGCTAGATTTTCTTGTTCTCCAGCCTCTTTCTGCGACATAGTAACACACTTAGCTTTCCCAAAAACTATTCTACCAAAATGTTGGATTAAGGTCGGCGGCCAACCAAGCTGAATCCAAGGATTTAGCTGAGTATAATCTTTTAAAAATCAAAGAAAAATGTGGTACAAAATATCCCATCATTGTAAAATTATGCTTAAATCAGCTTAATCTTAGGGAGTGGGTTTATGGGTTTGAAACAGTTCAGTGAAAGTTCTCAGTCTCTGCTAAAAGCCAGTAAACTAAATGTTTAGGCAATGGGATTTCATCAAGATTGCCCAATTTCTTCATAGCTCTTAAGGCTGCTTATGAACTCTTCAAATGAATCGGCAATCAACGTAAGGTTACTGTAGTCAGCTACTTCACCATTATCAGTATTTGCTCCCCTTTCGTGATCCCAAAAGTAAATTTTACCATAATCTTGACCTTTCACAGAAAGAAGCACTAAATTACTAAAGGTATCATAGGCAATTGGTACAGTATTTGATGGAATTATATCTTGGTAATTTTTAAGGTTGTTCAATAAATCATAATTTTCTTGAGGTGTAATGCCCAAAAAAGCAGCTAGTACTGAACCATCTTCACTGTTATAAAAATTGAATTCTAGACGGCAACACGGGCGGCCACCATTAAATTTCAACAGAAAATTTCTGAAAGAAACCGGAAACTTTATACTTAAATATTTTTCTAAGCATTTTAGGGTGTTCTCAGACAATGTAGGGTCTGTTTTAGATAGCGAAAATTGCATAATATTACTTCTTTCCTTTAAGCACAGATACACCACCTGTATGCGGTACAGCATAGCGAGCATGAATATCGTTTGGCACTAACATCATGGTTTTCCCGTCATAGTGATGATGCCAAGTAAAACCTTCCGGCGTCACTTTTAAACCAGTAATACTATTGGCTATTTTTTCATCTATTTTTCGCATACCAGTAACTTGAACATCTACTTTTTTCACGGCATACCTTGAAAAGTCAGCAAAACCAGAACCATTAAATGGAACTCCATGGGGATATTTTTCTCTTAAATTATTACGTAAAGCAGGATCTTTTACCTTATCAAAATGGTATGTTGTGCCAGCTAACATGTGATTATCAGGCATTTGTCCGCCAATCATTCTTACTCGATCATTTTTGAATTTGAACACCTCATCGGTGCCAAATAATTTGAATCTAGTGCTAACATCTTCCGCTTCAAAAGGTCTGCGCACTGGCTTATCTACAGCTTTAGTATCGCGGTTAATAGCAGCCTTGAAATTAGCAGGTGTTTTGTTGGTAGTCATAAACTCAGGTACGTTGCCGCTAGGTTTTGATCCCTTGTCACCAATCTTGCCACCTAGCTTCATTCCACTTTTGAGTGCCTTGCCACCCTTACCCAAGACCCCCATAGAAGAGGAAACCACGGATTGAACGGTGCCTAAAGCATCATACTTACCGGTCACAAAGCCGTGAATGCCTTCTGTCACACCTATAAGCAGACCGGTCGTGCCAGGAATATAGGTTGAAGCCTCTAGTATATAACCCGTAGCCTCCCCAGACCAATAGGATCTGGCGTAAAAGATATCGGCATTTTTAACGACCATATCGTGACTATCTTGGCTTAAGGCTCTTCCACTACGTATTGCTCTGGCTTGGTCTAGGCTATCTTTTATATATTTAACTCGCCCACGTTCATAAGCCTGTTCAGTACGCTCATCCTCTCCCTCGCCGTAAGCTTGCTTGTCTCCTTCGATGATGCCTAAATCTTCCAGGCACAACCTAACATCAGGATGCATCTTAAAATTATGCTCAATTGCATTATTGGCTGTTTGATAAGCAATAATAGGATCAAGTCCCGTGCCCAATGCCATGATGCTAGTAAGTAGTTTGGCTAATTCACCAGCGTGCTCGCGCTGTTCCTGGCTGTCTCCACTTAAGCCTTCCGCAAGAGTTTCAGCTATCACCGCCCCAAAGGCACCTGATTTTAAGCCTTCCTCAAAACTACCACCGGATAGCTTTGAACTAAGCCCACCCGATAGGCCACCTAGCATGCCGTGCAATAGCTTCTGAGTCCCCGAGTCGATTCTATCGGGATTGTCCGCATCACGCAGATCACCAATCTTGCCGGCTCCCAATGCTGCTAGTGTGTTTATGGTGGCTGAAACAATCCCTTGACGCATTGCTTTTTCAAAGCTTTGCCCATCAATAGCCACTGACATTGCGGTATTAACCGATGACTGGATTAAATACTTGGTTGCCAGATTGGTTAATGTCATGGCATTAGTGACACCGCATAGGTTCCCAGCCCCCTTAGTCAAACCGGCGGTTGCCATTGATATTCCCAGAGTTTTGCCAATATCACGTTTGCCAAGTTCAGCTATTGTTTTGTTAGGATTGCCATCCTGTTCCACCAGGCAAATCGCCGCTTGACTACACAAAGTTCCATAACCAGCATAAGCATAGCTGATGGTATACTGGATGCAGCAAAGGGATTCCCCGTAGCTAAGCTGACTGCCAAGGATAAAACTAATGCAGCTCCAGCACTTAAGCTTTTCTGGCTGGAATGAGTAGATTGATGGATATTATCCACGTCTTTAAAGATAATTTCACTATCACTGATAATTTTATCAAAGGTACCCTTACTGCCTCTCACTCTTTCGACAATTACTTTGGGACTATGGAGATAAATATTATTCTCAAAAGTTGGGTTGATACGGGTAAGGCAGTTTTCAGTTTTTTGACTTGATTTGTTCCAGACGATACCTTTATAGGTCGATTGCATCTGGGATTGACTTTGATCGGTGCCTGTATTTATTTCAATTTTCTCAGTTGCAGTAAAGTTTCCATTCGTCGCAAACAATGTATTTGTTGCAATAAATTGCCGCAGATTAGCTGTAAACTTAGGAGCTGTCCTCCTTTAGAGGACAAAGCTTGGCTTGACTCTTGGGTAGTCTTTTGGGTCGACCCTCCAAATATAGCTCTGCTATAAGTTTCCGTCATGCTTTGCACTGATTTCCGATTATGAGCTTCAGTAATATTTAAAGTATCAGCATTGAGTTCTAAGTTGGTCTTTATGATTGGTGCTTGGGTATACATGCTTCCACCAAGGTTGGCATTAAGCTCACCTGATCCCAAATATTCGGTTGGAACCATGATTACTTCATCGGTAACCGTTTTTGTGTGCGAGCGTTTGTCGTAAGTATCGGTGGTGCTGCGGCTGCTCACCTCAAGTGCTTTATCAATGATATTTCCAGGCGTCACAATGTTGGTTTTGTTATCCTTGCCGCCTGTATCGATCCGTGCCCCAGTTAGCAAAACGTCACCACCAACAATAAAATTTTGCTCGTTGTTATTTCCGAGGTTTTGAATATACGGATGAGAGCTTTGTTCGTAAAAATTATCCGTATTGCCTTGACGTCTAGTCAACGCTTCCACCTTAAGGTTACCTGATATATTACTTGTGCCACCATGACCACTATATTGTGCAGCCCCCATAAGCGTCATGTCACCCTGTACCTGATTGGTTATTTGGCTATCACTGTGAACGATTGCTGAGGTGTTTTCAGTTTGAAGCGATTCTTTTGGCACAAACACCTTGGGGCGTAGATCACAGATTTCCTGATCTAAGTCATCTTCCATTCTTTTTAATTTCTCGATAGCGCGGTAATTAGCTCCCAACTCAAACAACAACATTTGTTTAGCGCAATTCTTCACATCCTTAGCATAAACGCTCATATCTTCATAAGTGATGGGAATTAGTTGATGATATCTAACCGCTACGATATTTTGAGCTTCTTCTTCAGTTTGCGCCTCGTTGTTTTGTAAAAGCCTTTGCTTCATATTGTTAATGGCAAAAACTTGTGAGTTTTCGTAAATTTTTCTGGAAAAATCACTTCTTTGTGGATTACATAAAGCTTTCAAAACTAAAGTATCGAGAAGGCTCTCTAAAACCCTTTTAGAGACGGTGTGTTGAAGTTTGGTGTTTTGCAGTAAATTTGTGTTAAAGGTCTCGTAATTGTTGGTTAAGATCGGCGTTGGGCCAGTACCGTAGGTAGGGGGTTCATTTTTTTCATGAGGCGCATCATATCGATACTGTCCTTTTTGGTTGGTAACCAAGCTATGAGGTTGTCTTGATTGAGATTGCGCACCGCTAGCAACATCAATAAACAAATCACGTGTTTGATCTATAGTCACATCGAAACCAGCATTTCTGGCAATTTGCGTCAGGGCTTGCACCAGATCCATTGTCTGAGTTGTCGAGATGCCTTCAATCTTTAAGCCGTGAGATTCCAGCTTCATATCTGAATAGGACAAAATGCCGGCTTTATGAATGCCTAAATTATCGCCTTGTCCACCACACATGCCTTCATTTGCCCATCGATCTTGACGACTTTGAACCAATACTCCCTTGATTGCCTTAAGTTCGCCACTTTCATTCTTGGGTAAATATATGTTCTGACGCTTTAAGAAAAGTCTACCTTTGGAAACGATATGGGAAGCTAGAACCAATAACGAATCTGTATCAATTTCTAAATCCCCGCCACCAACATTAATCCAGCCTTCATCAGATTGCTCTCGGTAATAAAATCTCTGAGTGCATTGATCACCCCCACTACAAGTGTCCCTAACCTGGCGGCCTCCTTTAGGATAATAGTGTCCATTGCAATATTTATTACCATACGGATTTCTCGAATTTTCATCTCTGCGCACGACAATTTCAGGGGCTGAAAGCAATCCACCGCGTTTCGAAGAGATCGTCCCAGCTATATTGGTAATTTGTTTTTGTGAGAACAGATTTAGGTGGCCATCTGCTTGCATTAACCCATAATGGTTATTCAACAGGGCATTCTGTCCTTTGACGGCGATTTTAAGATTTCCACCTACCGAGATCGCTGCACCATTCCGTCTTTTAGGATAGCTAATGATACTTGCGCCTGTCTCTACATGGTTTGGGTCTAAGGCAGAAGCCCCATTGACAAACTTATCGCCGTTTACGATGATTTGGGCGTCCTGCATAGCTGTGATATGACCAAACCGATTATCAAAGGCATCTACGGTGATGTTGATACCAAACTTGTAGGCTGATAAAACTCCCCAACCGCCATTGGCCGAACCTAGCTCTAAAGTTTTGGCGTGCACTTCCATAGTCGGTGCGAGTAATTTGGCTTGCACACTCAAAGTATCTCGAATATGAAATTCCAAAGGCATCGCAAATTGCTGCTCTTGTTTAATCGTCAATCGATCAGCATGCATGACAATTTTTTTAGCTTGGGTTTGCTTTAAACCTTCAAGAGCATTTAAAGCATCAACGAGGGCTTCAACTGTAAGATCACCATTAACCCGAAAATCTCCCATATTAATGCCGTTGTAATTATTTAAGGAACAAGAGGGGGAATACCAAATACCAGTGTTTTTAGGTTTGCCAAGCCACATCCATCTAGAGTTATCGATTAAAATACCAGCATTCTCGAAGGGGTTATCCCCCCGCATATCAAAATCCCCTCTGGTTAAAGTCAGTTGACCACTTTTCTCATTACGCAGCCAAAGCTTCAGATCCTTATCTTGATCATAAGTAGAGCTGTCCGCTTCAATCTCAGCAATTCCACGATTAACTAGTCGAGAGCTACCTGTGCCTTGGACAGCTTTAAATTTACCATCGTTATAAATAGTGCCGCCCATCACAAGGCCAGTTAAGTTAGCAAGCCCTCCTTTGGCAACTTTAATATCGGCTTTGAGTTGCGCTTTTTTGAGGGCTATTAATTGACCTGTGGAAGTTAAGGTCAGTTCCTTATCCGCATCGAGTGTATCAACATGAACTAAGCCTGCGATATCAGAACCAGCACCTAAAATTAAGCTAAGCTGACTATGCTTAATTCCCACTAAAGCTCCATCTTTGCCAACCTTAAAGAGACCACCGACAGTTGCTTGTCTTTTAACTAATGCCTTGCCGTTAAGGGTGAATGTTGACTTAGCATTTAGCGTATCAGCATCTAAGTCACCATTAACTGTGGCATCATTATAAAACTCTATGTGCTTGGCAATTAATTTGCTCCCCTTATGAATCGTGCCGCGACCAGAAAAAGAATCAACCAAACTTAGCGTGCCATAGAGATCGATATCACCAATTCTGTTAAATCTTTGCGCGTTAATCTTGCCCCGCATACTCCACATTGTATCCGATTCTAGCTCACCACTTAAACTCATCGTTTGACTATCATTAGTTGAAACCACAGCCTTATCGGTTGTTTTTAAAGATTTGCCCTCAATATTGCCGTTTTGGGTTAAAGAACCACCCTTAAAAGCATAATCACCAGCTTTGATACTGCCATCATTCACTACCTTAGCTTGTATGAAAGTAAGGTTGCTATTTGATGCTTCAAAGGTTGCCCCACGGGCGTTAGTAAACTCAACTAGCTTAGAAGTATCGACTAATGAAGCTTTGATGGTTTGTTGATTGATGAGCTTGGTGAGGTTTAAGGAGAGTTTTTGACTTGCAATAATGCTGCCAGCGTTAGTAAAGGGCTTGTCACCACTTAGGGTAATATTTGTAGCTTCGAGTTTTCCTGATTTTTGAAGGGTGGTGTGGTCAGTAGATAGTTTGAGGTCTTTAGCGATGATTGTGCCACCATTAGTGATAACGGTGGCGTTAGTGAACTCTAATGGGCCATCTCTGACTTTAAACAAGGAACCTGCTTCATTTTTTAAGGTAACGAGGTTTTTATAGCCATCAACAACCTTTGCTTCGATATTGCCTTTGTTGATTAAACTGCCAAGATTCAAGGTCAAACATTGCTCCACATCAATATCACCCAAGTTTTCAAAGGTGCCGCCGCCAGTGATTCCAAAGTTGCTAACTCTAATCTCACCCTCTTGAGTGGTAAGGTTGCCAACCAGAGTTAAATCATGAGCTTTAATCAAACCCCGATTAATCACCTTGGTCGTATTGGCAAAACCTAAAGTTTCTGTAGCTTCAATAGTTGCATCCGTAGCATTCGTAATGTTTTCTAAATTACCAAGGCCTTTAATTGATTTTGCTTTTACTGACCCACTATTGGTAAATTTTTGAACATTAAGTGCCAGGTTCTCATTCGTTTCCATTACGCCAAAGTTAATTAGCTCTCCATCACCTGAAACTGATTGAGTTACGACCGAGCCAGTTTTGTCATTGGTGAAATCTGTCGCAACTTCCAGGCCGTTAGCTTTTAATACTCCAGAGTTGGTGCCATTCTTTACCAGCAAAGAGCCTTGATCTATTCCAAAAGAACCGGAGTTGGTAATGGTTTCAACTTTAATGCTTCGCCCTAGCGCAATGCCCATAAAATGACGGTTAGTAATTGCTTGAAAAGCACTATCCTCTGCTATCTCACCAATTGCCATGGTTCCCAGGTTGGTTATGCTGCCACCTAAGCTACGCAAAACACCAATATTGAGCACATCCTCAGCCTGGTGCTGGTTTTCAAGGTGGCTGGCTTTACTCAAGAACAAGGTTTTAATGTCCGCACGACTATCTTCTGTTAGCCTTAAAAAGGCATTTTCCTCTAACGCTAATGCATTGGTTTCGATTGCACCGGTATATTCTACTTCTCCATAAATGCCAAAGCTGGGGCTTGCAATTGTGCCACGGTTATCGCTATTAAGATTATTTAAAAATAGCTCTTTTGCAGTCAGGATTCCGTCATTAATAAATAAGGTTTTCTCAAATCTATCCTCAATCCCCTCAAGCATTAAGTAGTCGATTGTCGATTGTCCACGATTGATAATCCGTGGAGCCGTAACTTTAAGGGCATTTGCTTCGATGCCATTCAAGATAATTGGTCTGTCACAGTTTAAGAAGATTGGCTTACTTCGATCAGTTTGACCGCCACTAATCTCCATCACTCCAGTGTTACTGATAGAGAAGCTCAGCCCTTGAAGCGTAAAGTAAGTAGCTTGTGGAGTACGGGTAATACCCTCACGTTCAAAACTACTTTCATCATCAGTCGATATGTCACAATCACCGTCGGAATCATTGCTTAAATTCTCATCTTCAACCTCCCAAACCTCTGTTTGTGGTGCTAATTTTTTAGCTTTTTGATACGTTGGAATGTCGAACCATCTCAGATCATTGGGATCTTCTATATCATTGGTACCTAGGGCCAATCGCATTCCCCCATCTTCACCCATAAAACTGTGTAGGTGAATTTCATTGCGAATTGGGTAGCTGTCAGCTAAATCGGCAGCATGAGCAACCCCTTGAAATAAGTTGCTATAAATTTGGAGGACAATTAAAAGGCGGGCGATAAAGCGTTTAAACATTTTTCTTGTGTTATGAAGAGAAACGGTTGATAAACAATGAATAGATTCAGAAACTAGCATCAAAAGATCTCAATAAAGCATCTAATAGAACGATTTATACAGCAATACAAAATAGCCGTCAACGCTGTCGGTTCTTTTTCTGAAGGAGTATCCATTTTATTTTTGGAGAATCAGCTAAACTCAAAATATCGAGAAACTCAAGATCAAAGCTGATTGTTTTATGAAAGGTGGTGCGTCAAATGTAGATCATTTTGTAGCAGAAAATTAGTGCAGATTAGCAGCCAAACCTCAATGATTCAACCATTTTAGCGAAAATAGCGATTTTAGCCACATTCTGAAATATGCAGACAAAGTCTCTGATTTGTGACGGAATAAGCACAGTTGAAAAAAATACAAAAATCAACTATTGACAGCAAATAATCTTAACCTGTGTCCCAAAAGCCATAAACACTCAAAATGATGGTAGATTTGATGGTACGTTTTAAAATGAAAAAATCGAAACCTAGACCCACAGCCGCGTTGAGTAGTGCAATGTGGTAGCCGTTGGGACGCCAATTTAATATCCATCTTTATTGTCGTCGTTATATTTGCTAGATTCGCACTAGCTTTTTAATGTTGTGCGATATGTGCGGTATCACTGGTTTTTGGGATCCTACTAAAAAATTCTCAGTTAATGAACAACTTGCACAGACGATGGCTGAAAAAATTCAGTCACGCGGACCCGATTCACATGGAATTTGGATTAGCCAAGAGCATGGCGTTGCCCTAGCTCACAGACGCTTATCAATTGTTGATTTATCATCTGCTGGCCATCAACCAATGACATCTCATTCGGGACGTTACGTGATGATTTATAATGGAGAAGTTTTTAATGGGGCTGAGATTAAGGTCTCACTTTCCAATATTGATTTTAAAGGTCATAGCGATACCGAAATTATGTTGGCAGCCTTCGATATGTGGGGAATTGAAGCATCTGTTAAATTGTTTATTGGCATGTTTACATTTGCTGTTTGGGATAAACAAACGCAAACGCTTACTTTGGTGCGAGACCGTGTTGGCATAAAGCCTTTGTACTTTGGGCACATGAATAATGTTTGGTTATTTGGGTCACAACCCAAAAGCCTAATGCCGCATCCTGCATGGGAAAGTAAGCTAGACAAAAATGCAGCTAAAGAATTTTTTGCGTTTGGGTATGTGCCTGAAACATCCTGCATATTTGAAAATTTACAAAAAGTGAAGCCTGGAACTGCTGTGCAGCTGCACGCAAATGGAACACACATAACAACAACGTACTGGGATTTAAAAGAAGAAATTACTCAAGCAAAGAATTGTACAGCCAATCAAACAGACGCGCAGTGGATAGATGCCACTCACACCCTTTTAAAAGACGCTGTGAAGCGACGTTGTCAGGCAGACGTACCTTTAGGGGCATTTTTGTCTGGTGGCATTGATAGCTCATTAGTGGTTAGTTTAATGCAGTCTCAATCAGTTGATCGAATTAAAACTTTTTCAATTGGTTTTGATATTCCCAATTACAACGAAGCTCCCTTTGCCAAACAAATTGCTGAGCATTTACAAACTGATCACCATGAATTTTATGTTTCAGCAAAAGAAGCACAAGAGGTTATCCCGCATTTAACTTCCATGTACGACGAACCATTTGCGGATGTTTCGCAAATTCCAACGTATTTAGTTTCAAAGCTTGCTAGAGATCATGTGACCGTAAGTCTTTCTGGAGATGGCGGCGATGAACTTTTTGCTGGCTATAATCGATATACGTGGGGGAAAAAACTATGGAAAATTAGAAACTATACGCCTGGATTTTTAAGGCACCTTGTTCCCTATTTACGTTGCATTCCCATGTCATTTTGGAGAATTATCGAAAAACTTCCCAGATGCCCCAAGCACCTAGCTGACAAAGTAGAACGCTGTATAAGATTATTTCAAGCTACAAATCTGACAGAGTGTTATCAAATTTTAGTGAGTTACTGGGAAACTAACGTAAAAAACTGCTTTCCTACACATCCATCGCTAAACGATAGCATCGAAAACTTTCAATTTTGGGATATGTTGACGTACCTACCGGGAGATATTCTAACCAAGGTTGACCGTGCAAGCATGGCAGTAAGTTTAGAAGCTAGGGTACCATTACTTGATCACAGACTGATTGCATTAGCGTGGAGTCTACCTGAACACTTAAAACTGCGCTGCGGCAAGGGAAAATGGATTCTAAGAGAAATTTTAAAATCCTATATACCTGAGCAAATGTTTAACCGTCCCAAAATGGGTTTTGGCGTTCCGATTGATACGTGGCTACGAGGTGATTTAAAAGATTGGGCTAATGAATTACTATTTTCCTCCTCATTAGAAGAATTTGGAATCAGCAATCAAGCAATTCGATCAACTTGGGAAAAGCACCAAACTGGTCAATATAACTATCAGTACAAACTGTGGGTCGTGTTGATGTTTCAGCAATGGCGCAAAGAATACAATTTGTAGAAAATTTATTCTTTGTTACACTCGTTGCAATGATATAAATCCTTTAGGCATAAGCATATGACCCGCAAAGCCACAATTACAATTGATGGAAAAACTATCGAAGTTCCTATCCTCAAAGGCAGTTGTGGGCCAGATGTTCTTGATATTCGTAACTTCTACCAAGAAACAGGGATGTTTTGTTATGACCCCGGATTCACTTCAACAGCAAGCTGCACATCCAGCATTACATACATTAATGGTGATAAAGGCGTTTTATTATACCGTGGCTATCCTATTGAAGACCTAGTCGAAAAGTGTGATTTTCTAGAAGTTGCCTATTTACTACTTTACGGTGAATTACCTGACATTGCACAGAAAGAATCTTTTGAACAATCAATAAATCACCACACTATGGTGCATGAACAATTACGATCATTTTTTCAAGGATTTCGTCGTGATGCACATCCAATGGCAATTATGGTTGGCGTTGTTGGGGCACTTTCTGCTTTTTATCATGACAGCCTTGATATTTATGATCCACAACAACGAGAGATAGCATCTCATCGTCTGATTGCTAAAATGCCAACTATTGCAGCAATGGCGTACAATTACGCACGCGGCTGCCCTCTACCATATCCAAAAAACCAGCTAACCTATTCGCAAAATTTTCTAAATATGATGTTCGCCATTCCATCTGAGCCATATCAGATAAATCCTGTTATTGCCCGCGCCATGGACATAATATTCATATTGCATGCAGATCATGAGCAAAATGCTTCAACATCAACCGTTAGACTTGCTGGATCTAGCCAAGCCAATCCATTTGCTTGTATTGCTTCTGGAATTGCTGCTTTATGGGGGCCAGCTCATGGTGGTGCAAATGAAGCTGTACTTTCCATGCTTAAGCAAATAGGTTCAGTAAAAAACATCCCTGAATATATAGAACGCGCAAAAAGTAAAAATGATTCTTTCCGACTTTCAGGCTTTGGTCACCGAGTGTACAAGAATTATGACCCACGCGCTCGCATCATCCGCAAAGCATGTCACGATGTATTAGATCAACTTAAACTTAGCGACCCTCTATTAGAAATAGCTCTTGAACTTGAGTCTATTGCTTTGAAAGATCCCTATTTCATTGAAAAAAAGCTTTATCCCAACGTAGATTTCTATTCGGGCATTATGTTTAAAGCATTAGAAATACCAACATCTATGTTTACTGTTATTTTTTCGGTTGCACGCACCGTTGGTTGGATTGCGCAATGGAATGAAATGATGGCTGATCCTGCTCAAAAAATTGGAAGACCACGACAACTTTATGTCGGTGAAAAAAATCGTACTTTTTTTAAGAGCACATAGAGCTAAACTAAAGGCTTTCAAGCCACATAATGCCTTAAAACACGCAAAATCATTAGATTTAAGCGTCTGCCTTTCATAATTACCCCAAAATAACAGATAGCAAAATATATGGCTATTTTATTGTTTTTTTTACATTATATTAAATTAATTTTAACTATTTGATTGTATATTTTAGTTAATGTCCATAAGTAAATGTAATCTATGAAAGAAGAATACTTTGATTCAGTCCAAGCTCTTGAGCGACTTCATCGCCTTTTTTTAGATGTAGTAAAAGCAGAGCTGGATCATTTGGCCATATTTGATATAAATAATGTCCAAACCATTGTGCTTTGTAATATTGGCACAAATCAGTTAACTATTGGTGAATTGACAAATCGAGGGTATTACCTTGGTTCAAATGTGTCGTATAATTTGCGCAAAATGGTGCAAAATGAATACATTATCCAGGTTCCAACACCTCATGATCGTCGTTCAAGCCACGTAAAGCTATCCCAAAAAGGGTTAGACTTATACAAGAAATTTGATCGTATTTTCCATAATCATGCAGAAGGCCTTAATAATAAGGGCGGGAAAGAAACTTTAGCTCTGTTAGGAAGCTCCTTGCAGAAACTAGAACGTTTCTGGACTGAAGCATCGGCTAAGGAAAGACGTTAAATTTTTGAGTTCTGATTAACAGCCCTTGAAAACAGCGCTTGACTTCGGCACATTATGGATACAGTTTTTTATTAATTGTTCATGGTTGGATTTGTTCATCTTCGTGTCCATAGCGCCTATTCTCTAGCAGAAGGGGCCATTAAGGTTAAGTCATTGCCACAACTTTGTGAGCAATTTGATCAACCTGCTATTGCGATTACAGACACCAATAATCTTTTTGGTGCATTAGAAAGCGCAATGTTATGCGCTAGCTCGGGCATTCAACCAATCATTGGTTGTGAACTTAGCGTTCAGTTTTCTAACACAATTGGCTCTTTAGTCTTGCTTGTTGCATCTGAAATTGGATACACAAATTTATTAGACATTGTTAGCTATTTATACCTCAGATCCCCTTGTGAACATGAGAAACCTTATATTCCTTTTGAATACTTAGAAAGCAGGTCACAAGGCTTAATCGCTTTAACTGGGGGCATAGACGGTGTTTGGGGTCAGCTATTAGCAAAACAACTCAACGTGAGTCATGAAGAAAATGAAGACATCAATGAATCTGATGATTTTTTAAATAAACTTAAAGCATATTTCCCTGACTGTCTTTATGTAGAAATTCAACGTCACGGCACATCAGCTGAACAAGAACTTGAAGAAATTTTCATTGAAAAAGCTTACACGCACAACTTGCCGCTTGTTGCCACAAACAATGTCTACTTTCCTGATTTTAGCTACTTTGAAGCACATGATGCTTTGCTATGTATTGCAAGCAGCACTTACGTTGCACAGGATGATCGACGCAGAGTCACACCTCACCATTATTTTAAAAGTTCGGCAGAAATGCAGGAGCTGTTTAAAGACTTGCCTGAAGCAATTCAAAACACAGTAAATATTGCAAAACGTTGTCGGTTCATGCCTACCCTTCACAACCCAATTCTTCCACATTTTGATAGTGAGAATGGACGAAGTGAAGAAGAAGAGCTTGTTTTTCAAGCACAAGAAGGTTTAGAAAAGCGCTTGCAAGAAGAAGTTTTTTTGAGATTTGCAAAAGATGAACATGAAGAAATCCGCAACCAATACCAAGAACGCTTAAACTATGAAATTGGCATCATCAAGCACATGGGATTCTGCGGATACTTTTTGATCGTTGCTGATTTTATAAAATGGGCAAAAGGACAGGGAATTCCTGTGGGGCCTGGTCGTGGTTCTGGAGCAGGTTCACTAGTGGCATGGTCGCTAACCATTACTGACATGGATCCTATTCGGTTCACGCTAATTTTTGAACGTTTTTTAAACCCTGAACGTGTTTCAATGCCTGACTTTGACGTGGACTTTTGTCAGGACAGAAGAGACGAAGTTCTAGTTTATGTTCAGCAAAAATACGGCAGTGACCGAGTTGCTCACATTATTACCTTTGGTAAATTGCAGGCACGCGCAGTATTGCGCGACGTGGGACGCGTTTTGCAAATCCCCTACCCTGTGGTTGATCGTATTTGTAAATTGATACCTAACAATCCTGCTAGCCCTGTAACACTAGAGCAAGCCATAGAAATAGAACCAGCAATTAATCAGGCTTGCGACGATGATGATGCAATCGCAAAAATGGTTGAAATTGGTAAAAAACTTGAAGGTTTATATCGTCATGCTTCAACCCACGCGGCAGGTGTTGTAATTGGTGATCGCCCTCTTACATCCTTAGTCCCGCTATTTAAAGATGAAAGCTCAAGCCTGTCTGCAACGCAATTTAACATGAAATATGTTGAATTAGCAGGGCTAGTAAAATTCGACTTTCTAGGCCTTAAAACCCTTAGCATTATTGAACATGCCTGCAAAATTGTGCGTGAAACTGCTGAACATCAGCTTCCTAATTTTGTGATTCAATCTATTCCTCTAGATGATCCAAAAACCTTTGAGTTATTATGCAACGTCAACGTTGTAGGTGTGTTCCAGCTGGAAAGTGCTGGTATGCGAGATGTGTTACGTAAATTACGACCTGACCGCTTTGAAGATTTAATTGCCTTGGTTGCTTTGTACAGACCAGGCCCAATGGATGACATACCAAGGTACTTAGCATGCAAGCATGGTCAAGAACTTGTTACATTTTTAACGCCTGAACTTGAACCAATTTTAGCGCCAACCTATGGAGTAAAGGTCTATCAAGAACAGGTTATGCAAATTGCTCAAGTCATTGGTGGGTACACTCTGGGTGCTGCGGATATGCTGCGTCGTGCTATGGGTAAAAAAATTAAAAGCGAAATGGATGACCAACGCGAAAAATTTGTAACTGGTGCCATTGCAAAAGGAGTGAAACCTCAAACTGCATCTCAATTATTTGACCAAATGGCAAAGTTCGCAGGGTATGGATTTAACAAATCACATTCAGCTCCTTACGCACTTCTTGCTTATCAAACAGCTTACCTAAAGGCAAATTATCCAATTGCTTTCTTTGCTGCATCAATGACAGCAGATATGCACAATACTGATAAAATAAACGCCTACAAACAAGACATGCTGCGAATAGGCACAACATTGCTACCTCCTGATGTTAATCATTCTTTTGCAAATTTCACTGCTGAAGGCAGTGCCGTGCGCTTTGGTTTAGGAGCACTTAAAAACGTTGGAGGGCAGGTTATTGATGCTCTTGCACAAGTACGTGGGAAAGAACCATTTTCAACCATGACTAATTTTATTGAGCGCGTTGATTCCAAACACCTTAGCAAAAGACTACTAGAAAATTTAATTGGTTCTGGTGCGTTTGACTGCTTGGAACCTAACCGACGCGCTCTGTTTGAAGCTATTGAACACATAAGCTACATTGCTTCCAAAAAGGCGAATGCCGCCAAAAGCTCTCAGCGTAGTTTATTTGGAGGAGCGACAGATAGCTCAATTACCTTCAAACTTCCAGATGTTCCAAAATGGGATGGACTAACATCGCTACAAAAAGAATTTGATTCCTTAGGGTTCTACTTATCTGACCACCCTTTAAATGCTTATAAGCAACAGATTGAGCAACTACAATTAACACCTTCATCAATGTTTTTAACCATTTCTGCAGGTAATATTCGCGTAGCCGGTGTATTGCTCACTACAACGGTGCGCACTGGCAAAAAAGGCCAAAAATATGCCTTTCTAAGTTTATCAGACCAAGAAGGCACTTATGAGGTTACTTTATTTAGTGAAATTTATAGTCAGTCGGTTGATCTGTTAAAAGTCGGAAATTTATTAGCTGTTGAAGTTGCTGTTAAAAAAGACAACGAACAGCTGCGCTTAACAGCAAATAAAATCTATAATCTAAACGATATGCAGCCCTTCACCAGCATTAGTTTGAAGGTAGCAAGCGACAAGCCAATTAAAGGGTTACTTGATGAAATTCAAGCATTACCAATAGGCGCTTGCGAAGTGGTGCTTGAATTTTCAAAAGATTCTTTAGGTATGCCCGCCACCGTTAGTTTAGGAAAAAAATCAATCAACACCCATGTGTATCATCAATTAATGGCTTGGTGTAGTTAACTTAAACTACCGCAAATTCGTTAACAAAGACCCCGGATACGTAGGCGCAGAAGTTGGCGTGAAGCTTCCCAAGTTCTTCAAGCTAAATTGTAAAAAGAATCCCATGTCTGGCTTTAAATCACGGTCTCGATAATGGCTTCTAAACACGCTGAATTTCGTTTCAAAACAATCATCCTGATAGGTTAGTCCTGCAAACGTAGCTAACACGCCCTTTTGAAAACGTTTTAGGTTGCGAATCTGCGCAACAGAAACTTTCCAATTTTCATTGATTTCAGAGCTTAGCTGCCAGTTGACTTGAGAAATCATTGAAGTTGAATCATTCAATCCACGTTTTGCATGCACATATGATGCGTCTAATTTAAGCATAGGCTTACCAAAGCTAGATCCCCATTCGTTATATCGAGGTTTCATGTTGTTTCGCATAAACGCGCCACGCATGAAAATAACCCACCATTCATTAGGTTGATAGAGCACTCTTGAAATGTAATCTGACGCAAGGCGTCCTTCCCCTTGATTCTTGCCAACAACGGCTTTGTGATCAAAACGGTAGCTTTGCCCCATAAAAATAGAAGCACGCTGCTGTTGCCCCCAACGCATGTGATTATCTACACCTAAAACCCCACGCTGACCTGCATCAACTAAATCGATACCATCAAAGCGATTTGGCAGAAAAATAGATGTGTCATCAAGGGTAAATACTCTTGAGTCTTCATTGGGCAAACGCTTACGATTTAAATTTTGCGGCGCTAATGCTACTAGCCCCCGAGGCTCTAAAATCCAATCGATACGGTCATAGGTTGATAATAGTGGATACCGCCAATCAACAGCTGCCTGCGGGAACAACCTGCTTTCGACATGGTTATCGTACTTATGCTGTTTTTCAACTATTGGTTGATCAGGGTTATAATACTGCAACATGTACGCATCGCCACGGGTTGAAAGAGAGGTTTTAAAAAGATGACCATTTGATGTGGTGTAAGGCAAGTTCCATGTCACACCACTTGATGCACGGTAGGTTTGCTTTCCTGTTTGCGTAAGAATGGGGCGTTTTCTTAAAATGCTTAAGAAGCTTGAATCCCAAACTAAATAACTGCCATTAGAAAATTGTTCTGTTTGATAACGGTAGCGAGCATGAGGCAAAACAACCGGTGTTGTTTTTGGCGTATCTGTCTGAAATGCTTGAGTTTTTACCGTTCCATAACCACTATTGCCAAAGTGCTCAAAATTAACAGTAGATGTTAAGTTTTTTGAACGACTAAATGTACTGGATTGCTTATTCAGCCTGTATCTAGATAGATATGTTGTATCGCTTGCTCGGTTTAAATCCACACTCAAACGATTACGGTCGGTCATGTGCCAAAGCATTGCTCCTGAGGCATTCCATCGGCTCTTTTTTGGAATAGTTGTGTAAGAATTCTTTTTTTTCTCATTGTGTCGCATTCGTGTGTAGCTACCACCAAGTGATAACTCGCCATCTCTAAAGCGTCGACGGTATTCCGTTGCCAGCAAAGGATTTTGTTTCGCCATAATCATAGGCGTGATCGTTAGATCCTGATCTTTTGCCGTAAACAAATAAGGTAATGTCATTGAAAAACCAAGGTCTTTGCTCATGCCAAATGCCGGTGACAGCAAGCCATCTTTTTGTTTAACCGATGGATCAGGGTGGGAAAAATAGGGCATATAGAAAATCTTTACGCCTTTAAACACAAGAAAAACTTGACGATATTTTATAAGTTTTTCGGCTTGGTCATGTTCAACACTTTCTGCTTCAAGTTTCCAAGTTACAGAACCATCTGTGCATTGCTTACAGGGCGAATAATCTGCATCTAAAAAAACAGTGGAATTGCCTTCTTTTCTAGTTGCAGATTTTGCATTAAGGCGCGCAGCATCTTGCGTAAAGACATGCATGCCTTCTAAAAAACCTGTATTAAAATGAGAATCTAATTCTAAGTGATCAGCGGTTAACACGTCGCCATTAGGTTCGGTTAATTCAACAGCACCATAAGCTGTAATTTTATCCGTTAGCCGATTGTAGTGCAGCGCATCGCAGTTTAAACGCCTTTGAGTGCCATCATCCAAATGCTGCACCACTGAAACATGTCCTTTAACCCACAGGTCATAGGTTTTTTGATTCCAAGTAGCGTCATCACCACGCAAATACAAAGGCTGTGCAGCCCACAAGCATGAGCACGATACAAAAAACAATATCAGTAATCTAAAAAACAAGAATTTTTGCACTTTTTTTATTGTTATAGTGCCAAGTTTTTTAACCATTGCCTATGGCCTTTTCAAGTATTCTTTGCGATTCATTCTATTTTCTTTATACTGAATTATAAAAATTTAATAAAAGTTTATCATATGCGCAGTGTATTAGTAACCGGAGGCAATCGAGGCATAGGCGCCGCCATTTGCATATGTTTAAAAGAACTGGGGTATAATGTTATTGGTTCATACAATGCAAACCACGAACAAGCTGCGGCATTTTCAAAAAAATACGATATTCCCTTTTACAGCTTTGATTTAGCAAATCCTGAAATTACGGAACAAAAAATTCAAGAGATACTTAAAAACCATGGGCCCATTGATTGCTTAGTACACAATGCTGGCATTACCAATGATGGCTTTTTTCATAAAATGACATTAGAGCGTTGGCAAAATGTTTTGCAAACTAACCTTTTATCATGCTTTCAAGTTACGCATCCGTTAATTCAAGGCATGCGAGAGCGCAGCTTTGGAAGATTGGTTTATATAACATCTGTGAATGCTTTAAAAGGGCAAATTGGCCAAACAAACTATTGCGCTGCAAAGGCGGGGCTAATAGGTTTTGTCAAAGCCCTAGCTTTAGAAAATGCTAATAAAAATATTACAGTGAATGCCATTGCACCTGGGTACACTGAAACTGACATGGTTTCAGCAATGAATGAATCGGTGCTTTCACAAATAGTTGAAACAATTCCTGCCAAACGTTTAGCCAAACCTGAAGAAATTGCAGATAGCGTTGCTTTTCTTTTAAGTGACAAAGCAAGTTATATAACGGGCACAACCCTGCACATCAACGGTGGCATGTATTAACAACCAACGGTTCATAGGAGTCACTTGCATCAGAATGGGCAAAAATTTGCCCCATTTTTATGTCAAAAAACCACAAATGAACAATCAGTTCTTTCTTCGCTACTTTTTCTTTAATCCAAGGAAAAGTCATGCAATTTTGATAAGATTTTTTTAAAGCTAACTTTGCATATTCATCAGCATCAAGCGTGCTAGAATCTTCAGTTTTAATAAGCGAAACCCAGTTTGTTATAAAGTCATTTTGGCTAGATTCACAAGTGCTTAGTAGCGCTTTAATGCCACCACATTGACTATGCCCCAATAAAACCAAATGCTTCACTTTTAAAAAGCTTACGCCAAATTCTAATGCTGCGCTGGTGCCATGGTGCATTTCGTCCTTTTCATAAGGTGGGACAATGTTCGCAACGTTACGCACTATGAATAAATCACCCGGATCACATTGCAAAATCAACGCTGGATCAACCCGCGAATCACAACAGGCAATAATCATCATTTCCGGTTTTTGCCCGTACTTTGAAAGATATTGCATAACAGATGTATCACCGTGGGCGTATTTATCCCTGAAGGATTCATACCCTTTAAGAATTTTATTTAGGCTTTTTTCCATCTACGTTGTCTACATACCAATAGCGAGGGTTATACTACCATATTTTGGATGGCGTACGTAACTACAGATTAATATCAATCGACACTGCCATTAACAGGCCTACGAAAATTGTTATAATGTGTAAGCTCAAGTAGATGTATGAATTTTCTATTACATGCAACTAATGATATCATCAAGCTTATAAGGTTAATCCCAAATTTCCAAGGTTGCCGTGATTACATTTATAGAATCTTATAAAGATGGTGCGTTTAAAAATACCAGCATCATACCTAATATTCTAGCCGGACTTGTTGTAGGAATCGTTGCTTTGCCTATGGCAATGGCCTTTGCAATTGCATCAGGTGTTAAACCAGAGCAGGGAATCACCACTGCTATTATTGCAGGAATTGTGGTGGCCATTTTAGGTGGAAGCCGTGTTCAGATTGCAGGCCCCACCGGCGCATTTATTGTTATCTTATCAGGTATAACAACTCAATATGGCATTGAGGGGCTTCAACTGGCTACGCTCTTGGCTGGCTTGTTGCTTTTATGTATTGGACTTTTACGTTTAGGGAACGTCATTAAGTTTATTCCATACCCTGTTATTATTGGTTTCACCTCAGCAATTGCAATTATCATCTTTATTAGTCAGTGGAAAGATTTTTTTGGACTTCCTATCTCCAGCCCTTCTCCTTCGCATCTTCATGAGCGACTTTTGCAAGTTATTAATATTTTTCCAAGTTTTCACTACCAAACGACATTTCTTGCCTTGTTTAGCCTTGCGCTTATGATAGGAACAACTCACATAAACTATTTTAAAAAAATTCCAGCTCCATTAGTCACAATAGTTTTAGTGACATTAATTCAGGTCATTTTTAAGTTTGATGGAATTACGACAATTGGAAGCGCATTTGGCGAAATTCCAGCTCACCTGCCTCATATACAGATCCCTAACATAACGTATGATAAAATCCTATTACTGCTACCATCAGCTTTTGCTATTGCCTTATTATGTGCAATTGAGTCATTGCTTTCAGCTGTTATTGCGGATGGACTAAGTAATACACATCACAATTCCAATCAGGAACTCATTGGACAAGGTTTTGCAAATATACTTTGCCCATTGTTTGGAGGATTTGCAGCTACCGGCGCAATAGCCAGAACCGTTACGAACATTCGCCATGGAGGTACCAATCCCATATCAGGGATTGTTCATTCGCTCTTCTTAATTTTTTGCATTTTAGCGCTTGCTCCTTACGCAACTCACATACCGTTATGTGCTTTATCTGCCGTTTTATTTGTCGTGTCCTATAACATGAGTGAAGTTCATCATTTTATGTTTCTTTTAAAAAAAGGAACTAGACCCGATACCATAGTGCTACTTGTTACTTTTTTTCTAACTCTTTTTACAGACCTAATTATTGCCATTAATGTAGGTGTTCTTCTGTCCGTTCTGTTTTTTGTCAAACGGATGAGTAAATCTATTCATGTAGAAATTGAAACAGAAAAAACTCTTAAAACTGAACTGTCTGCTTGTGGAATGAACCACCTACCTAAAGAAATCATGGTATACAATCTTCAGGGTCCCTTCTTTTTTGGAGCGGTAGAGTTTTTACAGCAGACACTTCACCTAACTCAACAGAATCCAAAATATGTTGTCTTTCGTTTGAAACAAGTTCCATTTATTGACAGCACAGGACTTAAGTGTTTTTGCGATATAATTCAGACCTACCATAACCGCACAATTAAAGTATATTTGTGCGAAGCAAGTGCCATTATGCAAAAAAAGCTTTTAACAACAAAGCTTTCCACCCTCATAGAGGGTGGAAAAATATATGATCGCTGTGAAAGCGTTATTCAAGAGATCGCTTTTATCGACGTTTAATTCTACCGAGCCAAGGGCTTATACTTTATGCGCGTTGGTTGATCAGCATCAGTACCTAAACGACGGTGACGATCTTCTTCATATGACTGATAGTTTCCTTCAAACCAAACCACTTGGCTGTCACCTTCGAAAGCCAAAATGTGCGTGGCAATACGGTCAAGGAAGAAACGATCATGGGTAATGACAATCGCGCAACCCGCGAAGTTAAGCAGACCTTCTTCTAGGGAACGTAGAGTTTCTACGTCTAAATCGTTTGTAGGTTCGTCTAGTAGCAATACGTTCGCGCCGCTTTTTAGCATTTTTGCTAAGTGCACACGGTTGCGTTCACCACCGGAAAGCTGACCGACTTTTTTCTGTTGATCAGCCCCTTTGAAATTGAAAAGACCACAGTATGCACGGCTAGGCATTTTGCGTTTACCTAGTTCAACTTCGTCATGGCCATTGGAAATTTCTTCCCAAACGGTTTTGTTTGCATCTAGCGTGTCACGGGATTGATCCACGTAACCCATAACGACTGTATCGCCAATTCTCATCTCGCCTTGGTCAGGCTTTTCTTGCCCTGTTAACATGCGGAATAAAGTAGTTTTACCAGCACCGTTTGGCCCAATAACGCCGACAATGCCGCCTTTTGGTAAGTTGAAATTCAAATTTTCAATTAATAATCTGTCGCCAAAACCTTTGCTAAGGGCATTTGCTTCAATAACCAAATCACCTAAACGTGGCCCTGGTGGAATGCTAATTGCCCCATCACCTGTGCCACGGTCATAATCCTGTGCCAATAATTCTTCGTAAGAACTAATACGCACTTTGCTTTTGGCCTGACGCGCTTTGGGGGATTGGCGAATCCATTCTAATTCTCGTTCAAGTTCTTTTTGGCGTGATGTTTCTTGTTTTTGTTCAACAAGTAATCGTTTTTGCTTTTGCTCAAGCCAATTTGAATAGTTACCTTCGTAAGGAATGCCCTGCCCACGGTCAAGTTCAAGGATCCATCCCACCACGTTATCAAGGAAGTAACGATCATGGGTAATAAGCACCACGGTGCCTTTGTATTCTTGCAAGTGGCGATCTAGCCACGCGACGCTCTCTGCATCTAAGTGGTTTGTAGGCTCGTCTAGAAGCAGCAAATCTGGCTTTTGAAGCAGCAATCTGCACAATGCAATACGACGCTTTTCTCCACCGGAAAGTTTATCAACACGAGCATCACTCGGTGGGCAACGCAAAGCATCCATAGCAATTTCAATTTGACGATCTAAGTCCCAGGCATCTAAAGTATCGATTCGATCTTGCAATTCACCTTGGCGCGCAAGCAATGTATTCATTGCATCATCATCCATAGGTTCTGCAAACTTCATGTTGATTGCTTCATATTCCTTCATCAACTCTGTTACTTCACCAAGACCATCTTTTATGTTAGCGAGAACATCCAAATTATTATCAAGCTGGGGTTCCTGCGGTAAATAGCCAATTTTTACGCCATCTGCTGCCCAGGCTTCACCTTGATAATCTTTATCTAGCTGAGCCATAATTTTTAGGAGAGTTGTTTTACCAGAACCATTGGGCCCAATGATACCAATCTTTGCACCAGGAAAAAATGAAAGCCAAACATCTTTTAGCACCTGCTTACCACCTGGGTAGCTTTTAGACAAAGATTTCATTACATAAATATATTGATACGACATTTTTAAAACACCTTTTATTTTGAGCTATATTGGCGCAAATGCTGGATTTATTCAAGATTTCACAAATTAATAAATCTATACTATTGAAATATAAATATTAATCACCACATTAAAATATGAACAACTATTTTATTGAATATAAAAGGTGATTTATGTTTAAAAAACCAACTATAGTGTGCAGTATATTACTAAACAGTATGCACGCTTTCAACGTTGAGCCCGCATCAAGTGAAATAAATACAGAAGACGCACATTTTAGAGTGATGCAAAGAGTCATGCATGTTCACAATTTTATACGAATAGCAGAAAATGCCTTAAGTGCAAGTGACGATGGCACAAGAGCTATAATGGCCAGAGAATTGGTAAACTCTTTTCAAATAATGAAAGAAACATTAGGTGATCATTATTTAGTTGGCTTTCAAAGAATTGATTCCAAACAAAAAGCAACAAACGCAATAACGTATTATAAATATGCAAAACAAAAATTATTTAATTTAATAAGTTCAAGCTAAATATATCACCTTATGAAATAAATTGACGCGCCTCTTTTTTAAGAGGCGCCCAATGTGCAGATTTTTGCACAAAATTCAGAATGCAATTTGTTAACATTTTATTAATAATTGGCATGGCACTGTTGGTTTGTGAACTTCAACCAACAGAGGATTTTGATGCTTAAACAGTTTCTTATATTAGGAATATTACTGATAGGAAAAATTACTGCTGCAGAACTAGTAGATGTGACAGATCCATACGATCACCTTATTGAGCAAATGCAAAAGCTAAAAGCAGCTGGCGTTGCTTTTTCTGAATGCGCCAAGCTTTTTGAGCACCCTATTGATAGAACAGATGCTATAATGCACGCACTAATACACGAAAAAGATGGCACTCTAGATTCTTCAAATTCCGCAGCTTTATTATATTCTCTAGTGTACCGTAAAGAAAGTTCTAGAGAACACTATGAGCCAGACGATTTATGGGCTTTCTCTACTAATCAAATAAAAACACATTTAGATAGATATTTAATAAGTGCATGGGCAAGTGATTTCAATGAAAAGATATGTTTATTAGCACTGGAGCAACCAGCAGCTAAAAACATACAACCTGGTCAGTACTTGGCTAATGCAGTAATGAGAAGGCATGAAGTAATTATCAGCAAATTATTGACTTTGCCAAAAGCGACAGAAATAACAGACAACGATTTACGCCTTGTTTTATATTACGCAATCCCACAAGAAGACAGCCAAGCTCTTGTTCAACTTTCTGCTGCAACTAGTATTGAAGGAACGTTTGAACTTTATTACGCAAGACTGCAAGAGAGATGTAGATCGACTCAAGTTCTTGAGTTTTATGCAGAAAGAATAAAAAGTAAGAAAATTTTCCCACGCAATCCTGGTCAATATGAATGCGATGGATGGTAAATAGATACTCCAACCCCACTAAATGAGTTTGGGGTTGGAACTTAAACACAAAAATTATCCTACCGAAACTTTTGCTTTGTCAAAGATTTCCTTTAGCACGTCAGCATCGTTAATATACTCACGCACTTCTTGAGATGTTTTTAAATCTTCTGCTCGTGACCGGCAGAGCATTGCGAAATTCTTATAGCTTTTTCGCGC
Organism: Candidatus Odyssella sp.; assembly: GCA_020726185.1. Classification (GTDB taxonomy): domain Bacteria; phylum Pseudomonadota; class Alphaproteobacteria; order Paracaedibacterales; family CAITNM01; genus CAITNM01. Next base: position 26,412 of record DYTB01000010.1, read on the forward strand.
TTTCATAAAGTCTTTGTGTGTGTCATGCAGGGTTGCCAAATTAGCATATTCTTTTTGCATATAGTAAGCAGCGGCCAGCTGCACTAACGCGGTTTCTTTTAGAGCATCATCTTCTTTTTCTTTCAAAGATGATAAGTAGTCTTTCAGGCTATCAACAACATTAGCGTAGTCTTCCATGGCTATATATACATCTGCAATAACCCTTTTATTTTCTTTTGTGGGATGGTGCTTTAGCCACTTAATAGTTTCTAGGTGATTCTTTCTCATGAAATCAGCGCGCGCTAAAATGCTTCCCGCTCTTTTTTGCTGCTCGCCTTCGATTGAATGGAATATTTTAGACAAAAGAGCAATCGCTTCTTCGGGTTTTGCATTTTGCACATAAAGACCACCAACCTTTAACTGCCATTCAATTTTTTTCTCATTATTTGAGGTTTTTTGAAATAATTCAGTTAGTAGCTCTGCTTCTTGGTCTAGCAAATCTAAACGTTCATACTGATAAGCAACACGCTCGACAATTTTTTCATAATTGGGATGATGTTCAATAGTTGCTTTATATTTACGAAACAATCCAATAATTTTAACTGGTGAAACGCTCTCGTTTTCTAGCATAAAGAACTTTTCAACATAATTTTTCAAAAGCTGGTTTAACCCTAACGTTGCATCGAATTTCTTAAACCGCTGCACCAGGTCTTGTAAAATTTCGATAATCTTTACAAGATTATTTTTCTTTTCTAGCTTTTCAATAAGCTTTAAGCAGATTTTTACTTCAATATCATTTCCACGAGACTGCATACGTAACATATCAAGCTCTTTGATAATATCATCAATCGGTGCCCCACCATGTTTATAAAGGTAAGTTTCTAGACAAGCTTCCGTTTGAAATTCATTCGGAACAGAATAGTTCATTGCATTTTTTGCGATTGAGTCAAGCAATTTACACCCCTCGTCTTTATCCTCACACGCAAACACATACATTGCATGGTAGAAACCCATTACAGCTTTTGCTAGTTCAGACTGAGGAGAGATAGAATCTTGAATAAGCTTCACAAGCTTCATTTGCTGAGTTTCAAACAAATAAGGGACTAACTTTACCAAAATATAATCTCTTAAATTCAGCGGGTAATTTTGAAGAATAAAAACAGATTCTTCACCAAAAACAACTTTTTCGCCAAGTTGGCTTTTTGATAAATTACGCCAAAAATCAATTTCTGATACATTGGGTAATTGCTCTAGTGTTTTTAGGCTTTCTTGATAATCTTGCGATAAAAACTGCGCATACCCCAAGATTAGCTGATAAAATAGCGAGCGCTTAAATTTGGAGACTTCCTTACCCAGCAGTAAAATTGTTTGTTTTGATTCTTCACCTTCACATAGTGCAAGTTCTACCCATGCTTGCCTTAGCAAATGCAATGACCTATTTTTTTTGTTCCTAAGAGCTTTATCAGCAAGAAGAAACCTAAATTCAGACGTAAAATCCCCAGAACGAATAAAAGTTAAATCTGGTTTTAAAGTGCCACGTCCTTCTAAGCATTTTTGCGAGGGCAACATCGGATTACGAGCAGGATAGTATGCGGTGTCTTTTCCCTGTTTTTCTAGAATAATTTGGTCACTTTTAAAATATAGGCAAACACCTTGTACAGATTCATACACATCAACATAATCTGACTCTAAAGCATCAAGTCCCGTATCTGGCTGATTTGTTGGAATGATATTTAGTTCCTCGCCAGTTGGCATATCCAATTTTACCGAGGAAGTGTTACCGGTATTTAGAATACGAAAACGTCCAAGATCTTGATGATCAAAAGAAACTTGATTGGGGTTGGGGTCATTTTTTATTAAATGAACAGAAATAGCATTAAGCACCCAACCTTTTTCTGTTTTCATTATCATAGGAATCATTTCTGTAGAAATATCTAAAGAAAAAATAATACATGGTCTGGATGATTTTACATTTTTGATTTGTTCAATTGAAAGAAATCCCGCGGGACATTCTGCTGGTTTTGGTAAAAGAAGATCTGGTGCGGATGCGCCTACATCCCAAACCATGTACCATTTCCCACGCAAAGAAAAAATTACCAAGCCACTATCGCCAGAGCAATTTAACTGCAAATACCTTGCATTACCTATATCCTCACAGGAAACGCTTGCAGATGGGGCTCCAGCGTTAATATTTAGGCAATAAACGCTAAAAAGTATAAAAAAAGCTTGGCAATCAAGAAATGAACCATTAATGTGTAAACTGCGCAAAGGCGTAAGTGTTAATCGCATATCTAAAAGTATAAGAGCGATTACAAATTTTTCCAAACGTTATCAGTGGTATTCAAGAAACAATGAAAATGCATCATATGCGTAAGCCCCGTATTAAAGGGCGCCCAACAAGACCATCAGGCCAACAAGAGAAACCTCATACGGGCACAAATGAAATTGGCCGTGTTGATTCAAGATGTCGACATAACGTACAGTTTCTTAGGCAATTTATTGATAAGTTTAATAATTTTGCTCGCGAATCTATAACATCTGGTGATAGAGTGTCAGCGGAAGGCTTTTATCAACACGCTGATCATTATCAGCGTATATTGAATGAACGCCAGCAAGATCGATTAATAGCTGAAAAAACACAACGTGAAATCGTGGAGGGCCAAAATGAATCCCGAAATGTTTACCCAATCGATGCAGCAAGTGCTCCAGACAGCCCAGTTGCAAGCACAGAAGAACCAGCACCAGCAGTTAAGCGTGTGGCACGTCCTGCACGCACTCCTAGAATCGTCGAATAGCTTAGGTTCTAGGCTTTTAGAAAAGGCCGGGGCAAATTTAAAAAGCTTTCAAGAAGCTTGCACCTTGGAAATTCAACGTCACCCTAAGGTTTCAGGTGCAGCTGACCAAATGTATTTGTCTTCTGAGCTAGCTCAAGCTCTTGAACTAGCACAAGAAAACTCTAAAAAAATTAAAGATAAATATACCAGCGTAGACATGGTCATGCTGGCTTTAAGTGTGACCTCCCCCACTAAAGAATTTTTTGAAAAACAAAACATTTCACCATCAAAACTTAACACTATAGTTAACGACATGCGAAAGGGCCAAAGTATGGATACCCAAACAGCCGATGAAAATTTAGAATCACTTGATCGCTATGCAAAAGACTTAACTGAAGTTGCGCGTAAGGGAAAATTAGACCCTGTTATAGGACGCGACGAAGAAATACGTCGCACTATTCAAGTACTAACACGCCGCACCAAAAACAACCCTGTTCTGATTGGTGAGCCAGGAGTAGGTAAGACCGCCATCGTAGAAGGACTTGCGTTGCGTATAGTCAATGGTGATGTGCCAGAATCTATGAAAAACACCAGGTTGATGGCTTTAGACCTTGGTGCTTTACTTGCTGGCGCTAAATTCCGCGGTGATTTTGAAGAAAGACTCAAAGCAGTTTTGAATGAAATTACCAAAGCCGAAGGTGATGTGATTTTATTCATTGATGAGTTACATACCCTAGTAGGTGCCGGCAAAACCGATGGCGCAATGGATGCGTCGAACATGTTAAAACCGGCCTTAGCGCGTGGTGATTTGCATTGTATTGGCGCCACCACATTAGATGAATACCGACTGCACATTGAAAAAGACCCTGCTCTGGCTCGTAGATTCCAGCCCGTTATGGTTGAAGAACCTAGTGTTGAAGACAGTATTTCAATTCTACGAGGTTTAAAGGAAAAGTACGAATTGCACCACGGCATTCGCATCAGCGATAGCGCGATTGTGGCATCTTGTACCTATTCAAACCGATACATTAGCGACCGCTTCCTGCCCGATAAAGCCATTGACCTAATGGACGAAGCAGCCAGCCGTTTGCGCATGATTGTAGATTCAAAACCTGAAGATATTGATGAACTAGACAGGCGTATCATTCAGCTGAAAATTGAACGTGAAGCCTTAAAAAAAGAAACTGACACTGCTTCAAAAGATCGTCTTGAAAAATTAGAAAAAGAGCTTTCTGAATTGGAAGAAAAATCACGCACTCTTTCGGCAATTTGGCAACATGATAAAAAATCCATTGCTGAAAATCGACGATTAAAAGCAGAAATTGATACACTAAAGTCCGACGCTGAAATTGCTCAACGACGCGGTGATCTGGCCAAAGCCAGCGAAATTATGTATGGCCGTTTACCAACTCTGCAAGCCAACCTTGATGCTTTGCAAACAACTGATAATAAGGTTGGAATGCAAGAACAAATTACCGCTGAAGACATTGCTTTAGTGGTAGCACGCTGGACAGGCATTCCCGTTGAGAAAATGTTAGAAAGCGAAAAATCCAAGCTTTTAAAAATTGAAGAACACCTTCACAAGCGCGTGATAGGCCAGGAAGATGCGATCAACGCAATTGGTAATGCAGTGCGTCGTTCCAGGGCAGGATTGCAAGATCCAAACCGCCCAATGGGATCATTCCTTTTCTTAGGGCCAACCGGCGTAGGAAAAACCGAAGTATGCAAAGCGTTAGCTGAGTTCTTGTTTGATGATGAATCAAACCTAGTGCGCATTGATATGTCGGAATACATGGAAAAGCACAGCGTTGCCCGGCTTATTGGCGCCCCTCCTGGATATATAGGTTATGAACAAGGCGGAGAGCTTACCGAAGCAGTTCGTCGTCGCCCTTATGCCGTGATTTTGTTTGACGAAGTTGAAAAAGCCCACCGGGATGTTTTTAATATTCTTCTTCAGGTTTTAGATGATGGTCATTTGACTGATTCCCAGGGGAGAAAGGTTGATTTTAAAAATTCAATTATCATTCTGACTTCTAACCTTGGGTCAGATGCGTTTATTCACCAACCAGAAAACGAAAGTGTTATTGTTCCTAAAGTACGTGACCAAGTAATGCTGTCGGTGCGTGAAGCTTTCCGTCCGGAGTTTTTAAACCGTTTAGATGAAATTCTTATTTTTAACCGTCTGCAAAAAGCTGACATGGAAAAAATTGTTGAAATTCAACTAAAACAATTGGCAAAACGCCTTGAAGATAGGCAATTGATTTTAACCTGGGAACCATCAGCCACTGCGTGGTTGGCCAATCAGGGTTATGACCCCGTTTATGGTGCGCGCCCTTTAAAGCGTGTTATTCAAAAATCAGTACAAGATCCATTGGCCTTGAAAATTCTAGAGGGCACCTTGAAAAGTGGTGAACAGTTGATTTTAACCCAAAAGAATGATGCACTAGAGATAAAATAAAGCTCGGCACAACAGGCTGCTTGATGATATTACTCACTGGACCCTCAGATCAAGTCGGAGGGAAACTAGAGAGGGGATGCACTCCTCCAGTTTTCCTATGGCTTGACCATAGGATCCATGCTTATCATCTCACCATAAAAAGGACCTTTCCATGAAAAACTACTTGGCACTTTTAGGCGTTGTAGGCGCTGTAATATTGGGCTTTGCCCTGCACAGCTTAGGAACTATTTTGGTGCCATTTATTACTGGTATTATTGGTGCATACATCCTGAACCACCCGGTCACCACCCTTTCAAAAATAAAAGTCCCCCGCGGGTTCGGCGCCCTACTCATGATTCTTGGTGTGCTATTCTTATTGGGCACATTAATGATGGTAGCAGTTCCTTTTTTACAAAAAGAATTTATTCTTCTGTCAAAAAATATGCCGGCTCTGGTTCAGCATTTCTATAGTCTTATCAACCCTGTGCTCGATTTTGCCGCAGAGCGCTTGCCGCCTGAAGATATCGCCCAAATTAAAACCCAGATCAGCGGACAATTCGGAAACGTAATGACTTGGATGGTACAATTTATTATCAACGTTTTAAGCAACGGTCTGGCTTTGGCGAACGTTGTTTCCATGGTTGTGTTAACACCTGTTGTTATGTTCTACATTTTAAAAGATTGGCCAAGCTTTATTGAAATAACACGGTCACTTTTGCCTAAAAAAAGCGCAGCTAAAATTATTCATTACAGCCAAGTGATTGACCAAAATCTTTCAAGCTATGCTAAAGGACAAATGCTGGTTTGCCTTATTTTGGCTGTACTGTATTCAGTGGGGCTTCTGATTGTTGGGCTTAAAAATGCCGTGTTCGTTGGCATATTTACCGGCTGCATTTCATTTATTCCCTACATTGGGGCGTTGATTGGTTTTCTTTTGAGCACACTTATTCACCTGAGTGGTAACGATACGTGGAATCCCCTAATTTCCATTGGGCTGGTCTTTTTAATTGTGCAAGCAATTGAAGGGAATTTTCTAACTCCACGCTTCGTGGGCGGTCGCATTGGTGTGCACCCAGTTTGGATTTTGTTTAGCTTACTTGCCGGCGCTACCTGGTTTGGATTCTTCGGCATTGTGTTAGCACTACCCGCAGCAGCGATTATTAGTACCGTTGTGCGGGCAGTATGGAAAGAATGTAAGTAGTATTACGCTTCTTGGGTAAGCCCTATTGCGGTTGCAATATCAGTAACGGGCCTGCCTTCCATAAGTTCTAACAAAAATTCAGGGTAGCGTTCATGAGCAACTCCATGTCCTCCGTTATGCCAAAAAGTGTTAAAAGAATGACCTGCTGTTTTTAATGCAGTTGAGAATGCTCTGGCATCGTTTGCTGAACATCTGATATCCACTTTTCCGTGCACCAACGTAAGAGGTGCTGACAATTCTGGGCCAACTAAATGCAAAGGCATGAAAGATCTACGAAATGTTTCTAAGTCCATTGTTCCTAGAATAGCCTCTCTATTTGACCAAGATACTAAGCCACTATCTACACAGGCAGCATCAGCTACAATTGATTGAAAATTAAATAGTTTAGGTAGACCTGCTTCTTCATGCAAATAATCCCAACGCAAAGAAAAAGAAGCAGCAACAAATCCGCCATAACTAGAACCGTACAAGTGTACCTGTTCTTGGTTTGGAATTAGATTTTTGCCTATAGCATCATGAAAAATATGCAACAATTGGTGTAAATTTTTACGACCTATTTCACCAATGCCTTTGGAATAATGTTTCCAACCATGGCCAGTGCGAAGGCTTTCTTGGGGAAGAATGACGGACCAACCCGCTTGGGTGAAGGCTTTAACAAAAGGTGAATACCCGCCTGTGTAAGCACCTTCTGGACCACCTTCCATCATAACAATGGTTTTATTATTTGATGTTCCTGGTTCTGGTGGTGCATAGAAATATGGAATAGGTTCGCCTTCAATATCAACTTTCTGAATCTGTAATGGTTGATGAAACTGATCTTCATTACAAAGTGACCAGATTTTCGAAAAAACACCATTAAGATCAACTCTACATTTCAAAAAAACATTTTCAGGAAAACCAACAAATAATTTGTCAAGATGTCCGTGTTCATTTATGTTAAGCGATTCGATTGATATTGAACGATCAGCATAATGTTTTCCTTGCCTTCTCCAATAATCATGAAGCTCCTCACGATAATGATCATATTCTACTTTAAGGATTGGGGCGCTGGATGTTGGAAAATGCCAGTAAAGCTTTCCTTCCCTATAATCTTGCAATGCCAAAATTTCACGGGGATTTTTAGCAGAAGTCTTAAATTCTCCACAAATAAGCTGAATAGAAAAATTATTAATATTTGTAGGTTCAAATACGTATTCTGAATTAAGCCATTCTAGCGTTAAGCCAGTGTCTGTATAAAAATGTCGGTAAACTTGATCTGTACTACTTGCAGTTAATGTTTGTGCAGGATAAGCTCCTTCGTGCAAAAGTTTCCAATTTCCATTTTGAATTGTCCAATATTGCGCAATCAGTGTTGCGGGTAGTGTATGCCTTGCAAATAATAAATTTCCTGCTTCATTAAAGGCTAGTTCACACCAACGTAACCCTAAGGGATGAGCAGGTAACGCTTCTTCTAAGGTTAAACTTTCTAAATTAATTTTCTTTGCGTATGGATTACCGTCTATTCCTTTATAATTTACAAGCAAACCATCTATTCTAATGCTATCTGCCCTTGCTGTGAATAGTTCAATTTGTTCACAAGCAGCTGTTTGTAAACGCCTAAATACAACAGCCCTTTCGACAGAAACATTTAATGGATCAGTCAAAAATGCTAAAACTTTTTCTTTTTCGACGTATTTAATATTACAAGCGTGCCCAGGATATAAAGCTTGAATTTTTTGCATATGTTCATCATGTGAATATATCCAGTCATCTTCAGAGATAAATTTCCAGTTCGTGTAATCAAATTCCCAGCATAAAATTTCATCTGTTTTTTCAGGATTTTTAGCCCTAAACTGCATAATTTTTTCATACGGTTTATATTTGGTAAAATATAATTCTGGCCCTTCTGGCTGTAATAATTTAAGAGAAACACCTTCTGCAGTAGATCCGTTAATATGGAAAAGCTGACATTCATCACCTCGTATCTGACACCAAATAGTATAAGAAAAATCACCACCAATAATACATCCGCTTAATACAAACACCCCCTTAATTTCACCAAATTTTGCTGCGAGCGCTTCTGAACAGCGCCTTATTACATCTTCATCACTTTGAACATATGGTGCTGGTCTTGATGATGATGTTGCCATGCCAGCAGAGCCTCCTCTCGTGATAACGGCAAAAGCATCATTTGAAAAGCATAAGAATGCAAGAAGTAAACAAAGCCAATTTTTAAGCATTTTATTCTGAAATGTATTCAATGTATTTTTTTAGCATAATAAAAAACCCAATTCAAAATAAAATGCAGCCATCATCAGCACCGTTGTACGGGCCGTGTGGAAAGAATGTAAGTAAGACCCTCTAGCTGAAAAATTCTTCAAACACTATGATGGCTCTTTAACAGGAGGTTTTTACATGAAAAAAATAACTGCTTTTTTTATTTTTTTAAGCATTTTTAATATTCTAGATGCGACTGACACAGAATACGATCAATTGCGCACATACCTAAAAACAAGGTTCAAGACAGAAACGTATATACGCATAGGTGCTGATTTTGCTGTTGATCCAAGAACAGTTTCTAATTTCGTAAGTGGAAAGACCAGTAAATCCCCTGCACTCCTAAATAAAGCTAAAACAACTTATCCAAATATTTTTCAACAAGCTGTGCCCGTTTATCATGTTGCAGTTGCTCCTTTAGTTCCTCAGATACCTAACGTACTTCCAATTATCGACCAATTACCCGTTGTTCAACAACCAGTAGCATCGGCTCTCAGTCAGCACCTCTCATTGCCAAATTTAATAGCAGGCTCAAAGTATGTAATTTCGATGGTTCCTATGAACAGCTCAGGCGATAGTTACCACATTCTAGCATACCTGATCCTTAGCTTGTCTCATCAAAAAACTGTTCCAGCTATATTGCTAACCTATGATGGCGTAGCTGAAATCAGAGATACTGAATCAAAAATGAATTCCTACACACAGGTACAAAGAACCATGCACTTTGCCCGAGTATTAGGGTATGGAAACTATTTTAAAACTGCTTTTATTGATACAGGAACTTGCCAACGCGAAAATAATCGTCAAAGCAAGTTAGAAGAATACTTAGGCACAACTGAGTATACTCATTATATAGACCAAAAAGCTCTTACAACAATTATTTCTGATCATTTTAGACTCTCTCGAGACAGCACTGCGCAAAGGTTACGTGATGGTTTTAATAAATATTCTCCACAATACCTTAGTCAATACGCATGCACGCAACTTGTACAAAAGGCGCAAGATGAAGTTCGTCGTATAGGCTCTAATCAAAATCCCCTCATTGTTATGCATGTACGTTACTCTTCAAAAGCAAATGAAAAGCAAAACTTGGAAGATGGGGTTATTGGAAAATTAAGTAGTTATGTTAAATCAAAAGGATGTAATGTATGGTTTATTTTTACTGACGGCAGAAAAAGCGGATCCTTTAAAAGCCTTGGCAAGGATAGAACAGATCCCTTTCCTTTTATCACAACAGACGATAAAGATAACGGTAAGTACTTCCATTTACAGCTTTTGTTAAATCTTAGAACACTCCCTAATTTAAGAGGCATAATTGGTAACACCAGTGGTACTCTAGACCTTGCTAGCTTCCTAGGACACAACGTGTACAATCTTCACAATGTACAGCAAGCTTTTGATTACCAGTCTTGTCGTATTCTGATTCAATCTAGCTTCTTAACCGTAGAAAGATTGAATTTTGAGTTGTTAGAAATTGCACTTAGGAATCCTCAGGGAAAATTAGGTGAGTTTAGTGATACTACCGCTCAATCTCATTTACCGCTTTTAAGTAGTTGGATGACAGGAATTACGCAAGCAGTCGGCGCAAGAGCAACTGCATCTCAATCAACAATTAATTCTCATCATGCAGGATATCGTGAGCTCTTTTTTGTTAAAAAACTTTTTGGAAATTTGTTTGATCCTTTACAAAGTTTGCTATCAACAATCGCTTATTTACAAGGAATTGACCCTACAATAAAAATTGAAGTGTAATATGAAACCCAATCTTCATTGTTAAAAAAAAAGCGAGCTATCGCTAGCCCGCCCAATTATTAAAGTGTTTTCAGCCAATCTTTGGCAGCCTGACTAACTTTTTCATCAGCTAAAGCAATACCATAAATTTCTGTTTTACGAGCATTATCTTCCCCGTACATATCATCAAGCACTTCATTCCAAAGCTTTAAGATTGTATCAGAAGACTCTGATCCTACTTTATTCAAAATTCCATAAATACGATCATGCCAGTAAGCATCGATGGCCTTGTCTAACCACGCTACAGTTACAGGTGTTAATCCTACTTCTTCAAGGCCTTTGCCTTCAGCGAAACCTTGTTCAAATTTTTTGGTGCGCAAATGGGCATATTTTCTGCCATACACTCCATTGATTAGGTGCATACACCTTTCACCAATGGCGATGCCCATTGCAGATGCTGGGTTATTGCCAAGATTGTTGCTAATCTCCGCGACCAAATTAGCCCATTTTTTTTCGAATTCAGCTTTGCGTTCTAAAGTAGAATTATTTTTCCACTCTGTTTCAAAAGTTACATATTGTTTTAATTCTTCAGGGGTGAATATGTCTTTAACCCAAGAATGTTCAAGTTGTTGTGTCATTTGATATACCTCTATCAATTTAATTACTGTTTTCCAAGGGATAGATTTATCAACACTACAATCAGATATTATGCTTTGTAATGTATTGCTTGCTTCAATTAACGCTGTTGCTTTCTTTTGCAAAAATTGCGACTGCACCGTGAAATGCTCAATCACGTCAACACTACTGGCAAGCAAAGCTTTGATTTGAGACAGCTCAAAACCAAAGAATTTCAACGCCAAAATCTGCTGGAGTTTTAATAAATCCGCTTCAGAGTACAGACGATAGCCATTATCCAAACGCAAGCTAGGCTTCAAAAGATTGAGTTTGTCGTAGTAGTGCAACGTTTGCACCGACACTTTTGTAAGTTTGCTTAGGTCTTTTACGTACCAATGGGTCATCGAACTGTCTCCTTAATTTTTAAGATAAGGTATATAGCAACTATAGGCTCAAGAGGTTTTTTTAAGTAAGAGCACAATAAATATTTTAAAAAATTCACTTATTTTTATGGTATTGTGCCTGTGAGTAGTGGCAACAATCAGGGGCAAAATGTTTCGAGTTTTCAATAAAAATACATCGTTAAATTCGGTTCTAACATGCTCAATTATATTATTAAGTGTGATTCTTGGTGGCTGCTCAACTTTTTCTACAGATACAACACAGACCGGAGTAGACCCCATGATTTCTTCGAAACCCATTGAATTTACACCCGCGTGGCCTCATGGAGATATTCAGGAAATTTTCCCAAATGTCTTTTTTGTGACAGGAACTAACAAGATCCAACACGAAGGAGCCAACATTCAAACAAGTCGCAATATGGTCATCGTGCGCAATGGTTCTGAACTGACGTTAATCAATTCGGTCAGGTTAACTGATGAAGGGCTTGAAAAATTAAATCAATTGGGGCGTGTTGCTCATATTGTGAGAATTGGTGCGTTTCATGGTAGGGATGATGCCTTTTATAAAAGCCAATATAAATCTGCTCAGCTTTGGGTTTTGAGTGGCATGACTTATGATAGCGGCCTAAAGCCAGATCAAGAATTAACACCAGGTGGAGCAATGCCTTTCCCAGGATGTTCTCTCTTTGTTTTTGAAACATCAAGTTTAGCGGAAGGGGTTTTGCATATCGATCGAGAAAGTGGCATTCTTATATCTTGTGATAGCATTCAAAATATTACAGCCATAGATAAATTTTACAATTCAGAAACCGCCAAGTCTTTCCAAGATCAAGGGCTTGTGAAATCTGCAAATATTTCACCCATCTGGCTTGGAGCAACCCATGTAAACGGTTCTGATTTTGATAAACTTCTTAAGACTATGACCTTTCGTCACCTTATTACAGCTCATGGTGAGCCATTGAGGAATACAGCTTATGAAAAAGTAACGGAAACATTTAAGCGTGTTTTTCCGTAGCATTTGCTATGGTTTTTTCCAGCAAAACCAAAAAATCTTTTGCATTTTTAAGACAACGTCCAATGAAACGTCACCCGTGACTGAACGCTGGTTAAAAGTTCATTAGAAATAATTTGCGAATCTTCAATAATATCTTCAATGGGTAGTCCTTCTCCCCAAAGAATAACCGGGTCACCAACTTTAGCATCAGGACAAGAACGTAAATCGATTGCAGCCATATCCATAGAAATGCGACCAACCAAATGGCACTTTTTCCCATTTACCAAAACTGGGGTATGGGGGGGCAATGACCTTAAATACCCATCTCCATAGCCAATGGCAATCACCCCAACGTTCATTGATTCATCGCACTGGTAGGTGCCACTATAGCCCACAAATGAATTGCTTGGGCGTTTACGTACTGAAATTAAACGAGTTTGTAGTGTCATTACAGGTTTTAGATTAAAGTCACAGGCCTTTTTGTTTTTAATGGGAGAAACGCCGTACAAGCAAATCCCTGGACGAATAACATCATAATGACTTTGGGGATAAGCAAATATTGCAGCTGAGTTCGAAAGGCTTTTTGGACCTTCCCAGCTTTTTGCTAATTCAGCAAATGCGCGAAGCTGAATATCATTTAGGGGATGATTAACATCATCAGCACAGCCCATGTGAGACATAAGCCCTATCGGTTGTTTAATTGATGAGCAATCTTTTAATACACGTAACGCGTGAGGTACATCACTTACAGCAAAACCAAGACGTCCCATGCCTGTATCAACCTTTAACCAGGTTACAAGGGGTCGCGGTAAGCTTAAGCCTTTTAGCCATTCTAATTGGATAGTATCGTGAAAAACTACATGAAACTGTTGGCATGCCGCGATAAGTAATTCATCGGGCTCAAACACGCCTTCCATAAGAGTAATTGGGCATTTGACACCAATTTTTCTAAGGGCAAGAGCCTCTTCGATTGAAGCCACACCTAAATTATCAACATGACGTTCTAGCCGTGTTGCGGTAGAGCGAATTCCATGCCCAAAAGCATTGGCTTTCACCATGGCAATTAATGGTTTAGAAGGTGCTGCGGCTTTAATTTGCGCCAAATTATGCAGCAAATTTTCAGATGATAAAACAGCTATTGCCCCACGGCTCATAATAAAATTCTAATTTTGAAGCTACAGGTTTAATATAGGAAACCTTGAAGACGAATACTACTGTCGTCATTCAAGGCTTACTAAATTATTTAGTGCGGACAAGAACAAATTGGGCCTTGTGGTGTGTTAACCATTTGTCCTGTCATTTGACCAGCATTCATTTGGCCAGTTGCCTGAACACCACTCATTGGACTTCCTGCAGCTGCAGGCAAGACACCTTGTTGATAAGGCATTTGACCGTTTATTGCTGGGTCTGGATATACACCTTGTGGTTGTGGATATCCATAATACTGATTAACTGGATATTGTGGTGGTTGACCATACATTTGAGGTGCTGCGCTTGCTTGTCCATAGGCAGGTGGAGGAGTCATGCCATATGGCATTTGTCCATAAGCTTGTGGCATACCATATGATGATGGTGCTTGACCTGGCATTTGCGGAGCATTTGGTCCATAAGCAGCTGCTTGGCCTGGGATTTGTGGAGAACATACTGGATCAGCTTTGTCTGCAGCTACCTTGTCAGCGACCACTTTATTAGCAGCGACGTCGATAGACTCATCATCTTCTACTGGCACTGCTTTTTTAATTTTCTTAACAGGAGTTTTCTTTTTAACAGGAGCTTTCTTTTTAACAGGGGCTTTCTTTTTACTCATCATTCTACTGAACATCGACGGTTTTTTAGCTTTATCAGCTTTTGCTTTTGCAACTTTATCCTTCTTAGCTTTAAGCTCTTTTTGAACAGCATTATCCACCTTAATAGATAATTGGCACTCACTAGCAAAAGCTTTCTTAAAAGCTGCATCGTTTTTACACACAGAAGCCATAGATTTTGCAACATCTGCATGACTTCTTTTTAGCTTAGCTGCATCTTTTCCAATACACTTTCTTAGCGTATCAACTTTTTTGTGAAATTTAGTACCTCCGATTCCAGCGTTAGGTAATTCTTTTTCTATCTCACCAACAAGCGAAGGCTTGCATCCTGTTGCCATATTTGACATGGTTTTAAAAGGGTCGAATGCATGCACGCTATTCAAGCCTAGCAAAACTAAAATTGCGTATTGTAAAATTTTTCTCATAAACATACCGATATGTATAATCATGGTTTTACAGTAGCAAGTATTAGTTAACATTTTATTAAATTAAAATATAAAAATATGTATAAAAGTGATCATTTGAATTATTAAACATAAAAAAAAGCCCGGATAACCGAGCCTTTTTTATTAAGCATAAAAGACTTATTAACGCTTACTGAACTGGAATCTACGACGAGCTTTCGCTTGACCATATTTCTTACGTTCAACAACACGGCTGTCACGAGTCAAGAATCCACCTTGCTTTAACAAGCTGCGTAATTCAGGCTCAAAATTAACCAAAGCCTTGCTAATGCCATGACGCACAGCACCAGCTTGACCTGATAATCCACCACCAACAACAGTACACCATACATCATATTGTGCATTGCGATTTACGCTGTTAAAAGGTTGGCCGATAAGCATTTGTAAAACTGGACGAGCAAAGTACTTAGCACCTTCACGACCGTTCACTAGTAATTTACCATGACCTGGTTTAATCCAAACACGAGCAACAGCGTTTTTACGCTTACCAGTTGCATAGGCACGCCCTTGAGCATCTACCTTTTTTTCGTATTTAATAACATCAGGAGCATCTGAAGCAACAGCGGCAACGCCTGGTGCAACAGTACCGGAAACTGCTGACTTTAGGTCTTCGAGACCAACTTTATTTGTAGTCATCGTTAACTCCTTTTATTCTTGGAATTCATTGCACCAACATCTAAAATAGTAGGTTGTTGCGCTTCATGAGGGTGAGTAGGTCCTGCAAATACTTTTAAATTACGCATGATTTGACGACCCAAAGGACCGCGTGGAACCATACGCTCAACTGCTTTAATAAGCACACGCTCTGGGTGCTTACTAGCCAAAATTTGTCCCATTGTGCGTTCTTTAATACCGCCAGCATAACCTGTGTGCCAGTAAAATATTTTGTCTTCTAATTTATTTCCTGTGAAATGCACTTTTTCTGCATTGATAACTACGATGTTATCACCACAATCTACATGTGGTGTAAATGATGGCTTATGCTTACCGCGCAAATGATTTGCAAGTATGCATGCCAAGCGGCCCACTACTAAATCAGTAGCGTCAACCAGAAGCCATTGCTTCTTTACATCCTCTGGACGAATTGATTGAGTCGTTTTCATGACTTTTTTCCATTAATTAACATGTTTCTTTTATAGCCAAACTTTAAATTAGTTGCAACAAAAAAGGTGAACATGGCGGAAAATATAGCGTTTTTGATTGTGGTATTATAGTACCGCAAATTTTATTCTTCTGAAAAAAAGTGCAACACCGTGCTGGTGCTACACTTCAGATAGTACGACTGGTTTTTAGAACTTGTAGCTTGCGCCGAATTGCAAACGTTGACCAAGGCCTCGGTAGCCAAGGGTAGATTTGCGTTTCAACACATAATATTCCAATCCAAATTGTAGATTTTCTTCTGGAGAATATATGGTGTTGATCAAGAACTTGTCAAAAATTTTATCAAGACCAGGCTCATACCATTTGGTGATGTTGCGTTCATTAGATAGTTTTTGAGTATCTAAGGTGAATCTAGCAACTCCAATATTTGTATTCCACTGGGCATTCCAATAATGTGCATATCCTACCAAAAGCATCTGCATTTTAATTTGTTTATAAGTACGTTGGCCATCTGGCAAAGTGGGGTCAAATAGTGATGATCTACCATTTGCTTCTAGAAGATACCAGCCAATACCACGCCCTGCAGCCACACCAAAAATAAAGTGGCTTTTGCCGTAGGTTACAGCTTTCACAGCTATGTTTGTGCCCCAACCGGTGCCTTTATATGTTCTTCCGTCTACTGTACCAATAACATTATCACCACTGACGGCGTTGTTTTTGATCTGTAAATCACGGTTTACTACGCTGATGGCGAACAAACTACCATTATCAAAGTCATATTTTAACTTCAAAATTAAATCGGGACGTGTTGGTTTTGAAAGATTGCTCGCTGAATCTTATGCGTTATACGTGTAATTTTTTTGAGGAGCAGCTCCTGGAGCATTATTGTAGGTTACATAATCTACACGTCCATGTTCAGCTGCTGCTGTTACTGCCAATTTTCCAAACTTATGTGTGTATCTAACTAATGCGTGCCTTGCGTCTCCGCCTACAAGACCATTTAGATCAATTTCTGGTATGTAAGCTTCTATTGTGTGGAAGGTGGTGGTTGTGTGTCCTGCTTCCAATCCACCATACCCAAGCACAGCATGACGCAGTCTGAATGTATAAGTAGTAGAAACCTGCGAAGTTGCGCTTGCTGGAGGGAAGTTATCACCAAATTGAGTTGAACCAAAGAAATCCCCTTCTAAAAGAGCCGTAACATCATTTCCTGATTTGTTTTTAACAAGCATATCTAGACGTATTTTGCTTTGCTTGGCATGCAAGTAGAAATGCTCTTTCCATTTTGTTGGCACGTTAGGTAACGCAGTATTGCGCATCTGTAATGCATAAGGCATACGGCTGATGTTAGTTTGCTCACCTGTATGTGCCTTAGCATCACGAATTACGTCTAACTTAACTAAACCGCCTATTTTTACAGCTGCTGTTGTACCTGGAATTGCAATGTATCCTTTATCAAATACAGGTGCATTTTCCCCTTGATTCATGACTGCCGAAGACTGAATAGTAGCTGGATGTTGCTCTTTGATCTGCTTATTTTCTGATTGAATTTCTTTAACTTGGCTATTCTGTTCTTTAACCTGACGAACAATAGTTTCCAATTGCTTTTTCGAGACACTTAACTAAAGAACGATAAGAAGGGTTTGAGTAGTTTTTCAAGATT
>DYTB01000011.1:0-17025 GCA_020726185.1 Candidatus Odyssella sp.
GATTTCCTCCATGACAAAATTATACCATCTTAGCGTTCTTTAGTTAAGTGTCTCACATTTTGAATGCCCCTCTTCTTCGTATAATAATATCTTCTACTGGAAAGGTAGCTGTATAAAAAATTAGAAATTATAGATAACACCGGCAAATCATTCATGATATTTAAAATTTTATATTCCCAAGATTTAAATATTCTAGGAGCACAATCACACACCCCTAAGTGCAAAATATAATAATCTGAATCTAAATAAAACATATCCCATGTCGTAACTTTCAGTGCACTCTCAGTTGTGCTGGCTCTGATGCTTCGATCTATCACACAATAACCCATTTTTGCTAGTTTAAAGGCATACGTATCATTAAATGAAATATTCTCGGAAGGCCTTAACATAGAAAGACTATCGCCTATTAGAACAATTTTAGATGGATTATCGTTCAATGACACTGATTTCATAATCTATTCAAAGCTCTTTAGAATTCGTTCAAAAAGAATCAACCCATCTTCCCCACTTTTTTCAGGATGAAATTGACATCCCCATATATTATCTTTATTAACCATAGCTGTAATCTCAACTCCTTGATAATTAGCCTTAGCAACACAATACTTAGCATCAGTCATGGGATAGTATGAATGAACGAAATACATAAATTTTTGCTCAACCACTGACGCCAACATTCCATTAGTAGCACTTAACGAACTCCACCCTATATGTGGAATTTTTATTTCCGATTGATCATCAACAATTCTTTTTACATGGCCAGGAATTAATCCAAGGCCTTCAAAAAAACCATTCTCCTCACTTGATTCAAATAACATCTGCATACCCAAACATATTCCAAGAAGTGGCTTTCCTTGCTTGGCATGACTCAAGATTCCATCAATAAGCCCACAAGATTGTAAAGAATGCATTCCTTTTTGAAATGCTCCTACACCTGGAAGCACTAAAAAATCTGCAAATTTACAATCATCAGGAGTAGTAACAAAAACTGGATTAAAACCAACACGCTTAATTGCACTAGCAACGCTAAATAAATTTCCCAAACCATAATCTACAATATGAATTTTTCGTATCATCAGATACGCACCTCAAAACCCAGTTGCTTTATGAAATTTTTTATTGAAAATACAGTTTCTTTTTTGTAATGCAATGAGTGAGCGAAAGCAATTGCATCTACGCTGGTTTCATTAAGTAAATCCTTGATGTGCTCTAACTTTCCCATGCCACCTGAAGCAATTACAGGAACCTTAGAGATTTCACATACACTTTTAATAAGATCAATTTCAAAACCTTTTTGCGTTCCTTCTCTATCTACAGAAGTAATAATAATTTCTCCGACTCCTAAATTTTGAGCGGTCCTTATCCATTCCATCACATCAACGCCACTTTTTTCGCGACCGTTGTCATAGTACGCTTCCCATTTATTTTCTTCTATTTTCTTTGCCTCTACAGACAATACAACACATTGATTTCCAAAAGATTCTGAAATTTCACGAATAAGACCTGGAGTTTTAAGAACCGCTGTGTTTATAGCCAGTTTATCTGCACCAGATCTTAATATAGATTTTGCATCATCCAAACTACGAATGCCTCCACCAACGGTAATAGGGATAAACACATTTTCTGCTGTTTTTTCAACAAGATCAGAAATTGTGTTCCTTTCATAAAGACTTGCAACTGTATCCACATAAATAAGCTCATCTGCACCTTGATCATAGTACTCAAGCGCAAACTCAGCAGGACTTCCTACAACTCTCAAACCTTCAAGATGAATACCTTTAATGAGATTTGGAAATTTAACATCTAATCGAGGGATAACCCTAATTTTACGCATTTAAGAACCTTCATGCCACACAGCATGACGAAGCTTCCACGATCCATTGTTATTTTGCCAGATATGCTCTTTTCTATAGCTATCCACTACAGACCAAAACTCTCCTTCACTTATGGATAAATACTCCAGAAATTCGTTAAAATGAGTCTCGGGAAATTCTCCGTCAAATTTTCTTACTAAGGACTCCCCCTCTTCTCGGGTTATGTGACCATCACGAATTTCATGAGCTGCGTCAGAAGTGGCTCTTCCTATTCCAAATTTAATAAATCCCAAGTAATAATGAAACCCATCCAGCTTATCATCCAAGCTTGCATATTTAGAGTATGTGCCTTCAGATCGTCCTGATGGATTGGCTTCAAACCCCGTATTTTCATGTGCGTAATAATAATTCTCTTGGGGAAACCATTTTCTATAATAGCCCATCCACTGAAATTCAATGTTTTTTCTTTTTAGCTCGTCAATACTCGGAGGTGCGTAAAATAATAAGTCAGATTGCGTTAAGTCCGTTTCTGAAAATATGTTTTTTTCAATGCCGTACTTAACCATGTCATTTACAGTTACTCCTTTGAAGTATTTTTCTGACCAGACATCTAATGGCATGCCAGGCCATTCTTTTGTGGTTAAATCACCGCTGTACTCAGCTTCACCATTTTCCCCGTAAAAAACAAGCTTGATGTCGAGGCCAAGAGCTATATGAAATGCGTATGACATTTGCCCGTATACAAAAGGCTGAAAAGCATCTCCAACAGCAAAAAAAGCAGCTTTAGCTAATCTCCTATGAAGTATTTTGTTGGGGGTACAGAGAAGATTTGTAAAACCAGAAGCTGTAAATGAATCTAAATTTTTTCTGCCAATGTCTGTGTACTCAAAGGGCGACCACGTTACTGTTAGAGGATTCATCCCATACTTGTGCTTTAAAATATGAGCAACATAAGACGCGTCTTTGCCACCACTACAAGGAACAATGACATCAAAGCGACCATCATTTCTTCTGTTTTTATCACATAACTCTTGTAGCTTTATCTCTCTCTCAGCCCATTTTATAGAAGTTTTTTTTTCATCTGCATACCTACATGCACTACAAACCCCTTCTTCATCAAAAACTATTCTTGGTCTTTGATTAGATATTACGCATTTTTTACAAAATCTAATGTCATTAACTGAGGAACTTATTTGCTTATTTATACTCATTACATTTCTCTTCCAAATTTTAAAATTTTTTCTGCTACATAGAAATCGATCTCGTCATCAATATCTACAGACCTTTCTTTAGGCATAACGTAACATTTTAATTTTCCTCCCCATAAGCCTTTAGAAAGCGTATGAGTGTGCCACACATAAACAGCACCATTTAGCCCATAAACAATAGGCACGTCTTGCCTTCTGACAACTTCAGAATGCATTGACTTTGACAGATGTCCATATCCTTTTTCATCAAACTCGACCATTGAAAAATAAGGATTGTGGGCAGGTTCACACGCTGAAAAAACCACATCTACTTCTTGCGTTAACAACTCAAAACAATTTCTTATGTCCACAACTGCACGCAAAGGCGATGTTGGCTGCAAATCGATAATTTTTCCAATATTCTCGCCTGTGTTTTGCAAATATTCTACACAATGCTTAATTACAGGTAATTTTCCAATTTCATCTGTTGCCAAATGCTCAGGCCTAATAAACAGAATTTTAGCTCCATATTCAAATGCAATATCAGCTATTATTTTGCTATCAGTAGAGACATAAACATCGTCTATAAATTCACATACCAAAGCCTGTTCTATCGTATGAGCAATCAAGGGTTTTCCACAGAAATCAAGGATGTTCTTGTTAGGCAAACCAAAAGAGCCGCCTCTGGCGCATATCGTGGCAATTGTTTTCATTTGAGGCTAGCATTCACTTTTTGATAATCATCCATACACCCAATATCAACCCAATGCTCATGAATAGGAAAAGCGCATATCTTTTTATTTTCAGTAATCAAATTTTGCAAAAGAGTAGGCATATCCATATATTTTTTTTCGTTACAAAATTTAAAAATACTCTCATTGAAACAGTAAATCCCCGAATTAATAAAATGTGAATAAAGAGGCTTTTCAATAATATTTAAAACACCCATATCTTCTATTTGCACAACACCAAAAGGAACCTGATAGGAATGTTGTTTAACACACATTGTAGCTACTTGATTATTTTTTTTGTGAAATGCCAAAAGATTTTTAAAATTTGTCTTTACTAATAAATCAGCATTCATTACAAAAAAATCTGAATGAATCCTATCTTTCAGAAGAAACAATGAGCCAGCAGTTCCTAAAGGTTCATCTTCATTAAAAAATTCTATGTTTACATTAAGTGGATTTTTTTCAAAATGCTTTTGGATAATCTCGGCTTTGTAGTGAGTTGTAATACAAAAATTCTTGAAACCTTGCAGCTTAAAATCTTCGACTATGCGTTCTATTATTGGTCTGTTTCCTAAAGGAAGCATTGGTTTAGGAACATGATCTGTAAGAGGTAGTAATCTTTTTCCAAAGCCACCTGCCATCAATACAACTGTTGTATCTGTGCAAAATTTATCTTCAACAGTATCGATAGTTTCTAAGCCAATTACTTTATTAACACCATCAACTACAGGTAGAGCCAAAACATTTGCGTTCCTCAAAATATCTTGTATCGATTCCTTGGTAGCATCACTTGAAATACAAATTGGATTACTTTTCATTACAAGTGAAACAGGCGCATCAAGATTCAATCCTGCCAACAAACCACGCCTAATATCTCCATCAGTAACTGTTGCTAAGAGATGCTCGCTTTGATCAATAACAAAAATAACTCGTAACCCTGAATCATCCAAAGCTTTCATTGCATCTTTAAGAGATGCGCTTTTATATAAAGCTATATTTTTCCAGTCACTAATCATTTTTATACCTTGTCAATGACGACACTAATGTTTTATTGGGCACCAATTGACCGGGCAAGACAATTGCTCCTGCACCAATTATTGACATAGATCCAACTCGGGCACCGCCTAAAATAATCGCTCCTGGGGCTATATGGCACCCATCTTCAATAATAGCGTCATGTTCTATAATAGCACTTGTATTGATAATAACATTTTCACCAATATTAGCATCCACTTGTATAACCGCGCTATGAGCTACCAGAGTTCCATCGCCTATAATAGCTGACTGAGAAATATACGCGTGAGGTGATAACAATTTAAATGAAGATGATCCGCTTAATTTATAGCCTTGATAAAGTGAATGTCTTTTTTCTAATTTATCAACATTAACTCCACCGATACCTATAAAATAAAATTCGCAAGGGTCATCTTCCTGCAACTTCTTTAATTCTTTGAAGCTCAATATTACAGAGTCTATAAAGCCATTAAATTCCATTCCCTTTTGCACTGCTATTTCATAAGCAACTTTCGCATGCCCGCCAGCACCAATTAAAACGGTAGTCATAGGGAATCCAACTTCTCATGATTTTGAGTAGAAGCAGTTCCTATCATATCCCAAAATTGCATAGGGGAAGAGCCAGAAATAGGACGCAAACAAATTAGATCATTCCCCGAAATCAACTGATTTTTCGAAATTTTTTGAGCTGCATAAATCCCTCGACGCACTAATGGTTTGTTCTTTTGCTCAGAAGCTGTTGTTTTTTTCTCATAAGATCCAAGAATTAACTCTGTTAAACGTATTTGCTTTATCATTTCCGCGAATTGCTCAACGTTTAAAGAAGCTTTATGATCTGGGCCCTCAAGATCATTATCAAGCGTAAAATGTTTTTCGATAAACTTTGCCCCTTTTGCTACAGCTAAAGTAGGTACGACCGTCCCAATAGAATGGTCTGAATAGCCTATGTTCAATCCAAATTCCTTTTTAAAAGTCTCCAGAACATTTAAATTAATTTCATCAAAAGGCGCTGGATATTCTGATGTGCAATGAAAGAGAACAACCTTGTCAAATAGGAATGATTTTAAATCGATATTCTTACAAAATTCAACAATCTCATTAAATGATCCAGGAATACTTGAGACATTCTTATACCCATAAGCAAGAACACTGAGAGCATTTCGTATTTCGTCTATAGTTGCCATACCCGTAGAAATTAATGCTTTTTTGTTGTTCTGAGCGATCTTCAATAATAACGGACCAAAAGTAAGATCACCCGAAGAAACCTTAATGTACTCTACATTTAATTGAGTCAAGAAATTCAAATTCTCAATATCAAAAGGAGTAGATAGAAATTGAATATTATTTTGATCTGCAACCTTTTTTAAATAAACAAAATCTTCAGCAGAAAGTTCTAATTTTTTCAATAGATCATATTGATTGCTACTTTTACTATCTTTCTTTTGGTATTCAGCCTGAGGAGTTTTAGGGTGAACAATTTTATCTGTTTGAAATGTTTGAAATTTTATGGCATCAGCACCAATTTCAGCAGCTTGAATAATAAGCTCTTCTGCAAGCTTAACTCTACCATTATGGTTGACGCCCGCTTCCGCAATAATATATGTCTTGTTATTTTGCATCGTAAAACTTTTTGTAAATTAAAAGTTGAGTGGGAATGCTGCTCACAATGTTATAAATTTTTTCTGAAATACAACCCGGAGTTCCGTAAATTTTTTCAGAGTTTTTATAAGAAGCTAGGATCAGATTAATATTTTCCTCAATATCAGTTGCATTAAAATTCGTGCAAAATACACCCTTAGGAAAAACACGACCATCTTGTCGAGATCCAATGTTTAGCACGGGCCTATCTAAATAGGGAATTTCTAAAATTCCACTAGATGAATTGCCAATTACTAATTCTGAATAAGAAGCCACATGCAAATAATCATCTCCCAATATTGGAATGAAAATCACATTTTTATTTTCCTTTTCCCATCGCAGCCATTTTTTATTTAACAAAATACCATCGGGATCTCGGTTGGATTGGGTGACCACAATTTTGTATGCTGAAAATCGACTAAGCGCATCAATCACTGAATCCGCCTGACTTTCTGCAGACTCGGCCCCCAGCGTACTTGAGTGCAATGTCAATAAAAAATATTTATCGGTCTTAAGTATTGGGTGATTGTTAAACGTTAGACAATCTTTGTTAGGCATAAAATTGAATATATTATCCAACCCAATTGCACCTACATTATAAATATTAGAAAGATTTTCACCCATGCTTATTAATCTCTTCTTGTAGACATCATGACAAACAAAATGTAACCCTGCCATTTTTGATATTGTATGCCTAAAACCATCATCTAATGCACCATGTGTAACTTCACCTCCGTGAATATGCGCAATAGGTATTTTAAGAGAATATGCCGCAGCAGCCGCTGCGAACGTTTCATATCTATCACCAAGAAGCACTACAATATCTGATTTATGCTGATCAAAAACATGTGCAAAATTACTAATTCCATTTGATATGGCCAGAGCCATTCCAAGATAACTATCATCTTCTGACAAACACTTTATTTTCTCTTTAACATCAAAATTATCAGCTTGAATTTTTTCTAATCCTGGCCCGGATAAGTGCTCTCCAGTTACAAATAACATAAACGATTGTAACTTTTGTAATTTAGATATAAGAGGTCTTAAGAGCCAATACTCAGCCCTTGCCCCGGTAACCAGAGCAATTTTATTCATAGCTTCCTAAAAATGCACTACTTGGCAAACAAATAACCCTATCGTATAGATTAGAAGCCTTTGAACAATCAGAACGTGGACAGTGATTATATATATCAAGCATATGAAGAGGCTTCCAAAAAGGACGAGCTGATATGTTTTTGTCGTTTAAAAAACCTAAAACTTCATTTTTTTTCGATTTATTTTCATCATTCAAGATAAAAGCGTTAAGCCAATTATTAGATTCGCCGAAGGAATTAGGGTCAAACATAGCACCAACATCTACGCTTGAGAATGCGGTCACATACATTTTGTAAAGATTCTTCTTTTTCTTTAAAAATAAGTCCATTTTTTGCATTTGACTATAACCAAGCGCAGCATTAATGGCAGGAAGGCGCAAATTATACCCTATTTCATCATGTTCAAACTCATATCTATGAGGTTTTTTTGCAGTAGTCGAAAGATGGCGAATTTTCTGAGCTATCGCAGCATCTTGAATAGCTACAGCCCCACCACCACCAGTTGTAATGATTTTATTACCATTAAAACTGACAATGCCTATTCCTGTTGAAGCTGAAACTTTTTGCGCATTGTATTCTGACCCTAACGCCTCTGCTGCATCCTCAATAATTTGAAGATGAAACTTACATGCAACTTCTTGCAACCTTTCAAGATTGAAAGACGCACCAAAAATATGCACAGGAATAATCGCCTTAATTTCATTTTTTGTTCTTTTATTGATCAATCTGCCAGCATCATCAAGAAAGGCTGAGCTCTCTAAATAAGCATCTAACTTATCAAAATCAATAGCTAACGTTTTCTCGCAAGAATCAACAAAATGCGGGGTGGCTCCCGCGTGACATACTGCATTGGCCGTGGCTGCAAACGTTAAAGAAGGAAGGATAACTTCATCATTCTGTTTAATTCCTAAAGCTTTGAGGGCAATATAAAGCGCCGCTGTACCATTTACCACAGAAACGACATGAGGAACGTTTAGATATTCTTCCAGACTTCTCTCAAATTTATTAACCATTTCGCCCTGATAAGAAACCCAACCTGATAAGATAACAGCATTAACGCAAGCAGCATCTTTCTCATCTATCCAAGGCTCATGAAGCGCAATAATTTTATCGGAAGGCCCAACAACGTAACTTACTTTCTCAAAAATACTCTCAGCTATTGCACTCATATAACGTACTTAGAACCATTCAAGTTAAATTTATCAAAATTATTTTTAAACCAATCATACGTAATGCTAAGCCCTTCCTCTAAACAGTATTCTGGCCGCCAGTCTAAAATATCTTGTGCTTTTTTATTACTTGCACATAATCTCTCTACTTCACTTTTTTCAGGGCGCACTCTTGAATTATCAACACAAATCTCAAGGTCCACTCCTGAAATTTTTGCCACCATACTCACAACGTCTTTAATTGTAATCTCAACACCGGTACCAATATTAATAACTTCTCCAAAACTTTTTGAATTCCCCATAAACGCAATCATTCCTCGAACGGTGTCATGAACAAAGTTAAAATCACGAGTAGCCACTACATTACCAAGATTTAAGTTCTTACTGCCCGCTAAAACCTGACTAATAATTGTGGGAATTACCGCTCTTGCAGATTGCCTTGGGCCATAGGTATTAAAGGGTCGAACAGTTGACACAGGCAAACCATAAGAACAGTAGAAAGCATATGCCATTTGATCAGCACCTATCTTTGAGGCTGAATAGGGAGACTGTCCAACCAAGGGGTGATCTTCTGTTATAGGCACAAATTGCGCTGTACCATAAACTTCACTAGTTGAGGTGTGGATCACCTGCTGTACGTTATTATCAACAGCAGCAGTTAAGACATTAAACGTGCCTTTAATATTTGTGTCTATGTAAGATTCTGGCGCTTGGTAGGAGTATGGAATCGCGACTAAAGATGCGAGATGAAATATAAAATCAATACCACAAGCTGCTTTTTTAATTGAATTCAGGTCTCTAATATCTCCTAAAACAATTTCAACACTATCTAAGATATCTGTTTTAATATTCTTCAGCCAGCCAATATCATTAAATGAATTATATAAACAAAAAGCTCGAACTGAATGGCCATCATTTGCTAATTTTTCAACAAGATGCGATCCTATAAAACCGTCTGCTCCAGTAATAAGGATTTTTTTTGTCATACAACTACCTGCTTATTTTTTTGAAGAATTTCATATGTAGTTATTTGGTCAATAGACCCTTTTTCCATCATCACAATTCGATCACAATTTTTCAATGTTGTTAGGCGATGAGCAATCATAATAACAGTACGATTTTGACTCACTGCATTAATTGTTTCCATTAATTTTGCCTCGGTTTCATTATCTAGTGCAGATGTAGCTTCATCAAAAATCAAGACTTCAGGGTTGCGATAAAGAGCACGAGCAATTGAGATACGTTGCCTCTCTCCGCCCGACAAACGAATGCCACGTTCTCCTACGAAAGTTTTAAAACCCTCTGGCAATTGATCAATAAACTTACGTAACTGCGCTGCATTAATTGCAGCATTCAGCCTACTCTCGTCAATTTTTTTTTCTCCAAAAGCAATATTAGCCTCAATCGTGTCATCGGTTAAATAAACACTCTGCGGAACATAACCAATTTTTTGATGCCACTGGTAAGAACCAACTAGATACATATCATCGATTAATACTGTGCCTTTTTGTGGCTTTAGAAGCCCCAAAAGAACATCGATTAAAGTTGATTTTCCTGATCCAGTTTCGCCAACAACACCAATACATTCGCCTTTTTTTATCTGAAATGAAATATTTTGAAGGGCATTTTTTTTAACATTAGGATAGCAAAAAGAAACGTCTTTTAACTCAATGCACTCCTCAAATACAAACTCAGGAATATCTACATAGCTTTCTTTGGCAGACACAGCATATTCTTTATAAACTCTCTCAATCGATGGAATTGCCGCCTTAAAAACATTCAGCATATTAATGACTCTATTCAATCCAGGCATCAGGCGAAATCCTAGATAAAGATATCCACCCAACACCCCTAGCATTTGCACAGGACTTTCATGCTCTAAACATAAAAAAGCAATTGTTGTCACAAACAGCCCAACAAACAAAACCTCTATAATCATTCTTGGCAGAACATTAGTAGCAGTTTGAATTGCTTGTATGCGAGATTTTTTACGAGAATGATATTGGAAGGCATTAACAAATGCTTCTCGCTTACCAAGAAGAACAATTTCTTTAAATCCATGAAAAAATTGCAGCAGATTTTGCTCACTATTAAGAGCAGCCTCTTGCATTCTTTGCCCCCACTTATAGAATTGCGGCAGCATAATTTTTATAGAAAATAACCACAAAACAACACTGACCCCAAAGATCGTTATAGCCAAGGAAGGGTTCATATAAACAACCATTCCGATCAGGCAGATAAAAATAACACTTTCTGATAAAATACTAGCTATCGAAATCATGCCGCCTGAAAACATTAACTCAGTGTCTCCTGACACTACGGTCACACCCAAAGAAGAGTTTCGAGTCAAATAAAACCCATAATCAGCCTCGGCATAGCGATGAAGCAATTTTTCCTTAAAAAGATAGTTCATTTTTTGAATTGTAAAGTTTTGATAAAACACTTCTGCTGCAGCAACAAGATTTTTTACTAGATAAATAATTCCAACAATGATCGCAATATACAAAACAATTCTGCCAGGAACTAAGCCACTAGAAAAACCAACCATACTCAAATATTTTTGACCAATGTCAGGCTGATTGAGCACTTGCGCAAAAACCACAATAACTGATGCAGTAACAACTTCTAGCAAAGATGTACACGATGCAAATAGTGCAATTCCAACCCATTTTATTTTTTCTTCTTTTGTTAGAAGAAATCTAATTTTTTGAATTGCTGATGAAATAAAAGGCGATGACATTAAATTAATATGTTCTTTCTATAGCTGCCGCAGTCTGGGTGAAAATCACTCAAGACTTAAAAAATTTTAACGATCTAATCTTGAAATGCTTCAAGATTTATTTTACAAATTCTACGCCGCTTCAACCGCGTAAGCAGGTACAGTTATTCTTGTTTCTCTACCTAGAAAACTCAAGAACAGTTGCACTCGTTGTTTATCGTCCATCATTTGGAATACTGCTACCTGATCTTTAAAAGTACCATCCATAATACGTAGACTTTCACCTTTTGTGAAAGCATTTACACAGATAATTGGCACAACCCCATCATTTTCTAGAGTTTTTAATTCTTCAATGATAGATGTAGATATACCCAAAGGGTGCCCATCATTCAACAACAAATACGCAACGCCTCTAGTGCCATTAACGGTCCTCCATGCATCAACCTTCAAGTCCAGCTCTACAAATAGATATCTAGGAAATAAAGGCTGCAACACCTCATCTACACGTCTTGCATGACGTCGAATTTTTTTAAACATTGGTAAGTAAACGTCATATCCCTGCTCTTCAAGATGCTGCTTTGCAACCATTTCTTTAAGTGGCTGAGTGTAGACAACAAACCAAGTCATGCACTTCGCTCCATTGAAAAATAATAGTCAGATATATGAAGCAATTCCAACAGCAGTAATTTTTCTTTAGGAATTTGACTCTTTAAACTATCGTAAATAGTTTGAGGGTTGAGTGTATCTGTGATTAAAACGGCATCAAAGCCACTTAGATCAGCATTACTTTCAGTATCCAGCAATGCAACACACACACCAGCACTGGGAGCAACCAAAACCGCTATGTCTCTTAAATCACCAGCTCCAACAAGCGCTATATTTTTCCACTCATTTTTTACACAAACAGAAAATGCAACTTCACATTGATACTTAGCATCTCTAAAAAAATGCAAGGATCTACTTAAGTAGTCAGAGACCATACGGCTTTTTTCTGAAAAGCCCTCTGGTGTTAAAAAATATGAAATTCTTTGAGGAGAAATTTCGCGTGCACGAATCCAGCCTTTAATTACACAACGTTTCAAGTATGTGTTAACCAATCCCAAAGCCACACCTAAATCACCAGCAAGCCTTCGTTGAGAAACTTCAGGATTATTACCAAGCGCACTAAGAAGACTTAAAAGAACTCTGTGATCAGCTTGATCTTTCGTTTTTTGAAAGGTGCTCAATGAATTTTTTAGATTAGCGTTCATAGAAAGAACACTATAAAAAGAATCCGTGAAGGTCAAGTAATATTTAGCAAAAAAAATTAATGACAATCAGAAATATTCAGCTCAACATTACCATTAAGATTTGCACTTAAACTACACCAGCCACCAATAGGAAACGTGATAATGGGTGTTGAATGACCAAAATCTGCTCCACAAATAATAGGAATGTTTTTAAGCTTTGGCTTTGTTTCAATAATGTAGCGAAGCTTTTCCATGGTCATTTTAAAACTTGTTTCGAACCTGCCAAATACAATAGTCTGAACACCATCAAAATCAGGAGATTGGGTTAATGATTGAAGATTTCGTTCGAATTCAAAGACATTTGTATCGCCAGAAAAATTTGTAACCTCCTCTAGAAATAATACAGATCCTTCTAAAGATGGCATGTATGGAGTGCCACGCAATAGCTGAAAAGTTCCAAGATTTCCACCAAGTGTTTTACCAGCAGCTGCTCCTGGATTAATCACTTTTATTCCAGGATTCTCATAGAAAGTTCGGTTTTCCTGATCTAAATACCAGGCATCATCTGATGACCATTCTTTTGAAGAAATTACTGAAATTTCTTCACTGTTAAACAATGCTTTTTTAAAATATTCCAAAGTGTACTCAAACCCTTTTTGCATAGCAAAAGTGCTGAAATGTGGACCTGAATAACTCACTAGTCCGGTTTTTGCATAAATAGCATTTGATAAGGCTGTAATATCAGAAAAGCCACATAAGATTTTCGGATTTTGAGCAATCAAATCATAATCAATATCACCCAATAACTGATTTGAGTTGTATCCACCAAGCACCGTTAAAATGCCTTTTACTTTTGAGTCAGCAAATGCTGCATGCAAATCATCAAGACGTGATTCTGTAGATGATGACATAAACATGTCTATTTCAGACACATGATTACCGAAAGTCACATGTAAACCAATTGCTTTAAGAGCTTGTAAAGCATATTTGATGTTTTCTTCAGATATAATTCCCAAACTACACGATGGCGCAATTACTCGAATTTCATCACCAACCATTAGTTTTGAAGGTACCATTATTGATAAACCGTCAGTTCTTTGAGATTCATCACAACGGTAATGCCCTCACCCCAAGTTATTTCTTTCGTACTTATTACACCTGTGGAAAATAGATCAACATTACTTTCTTCATAATCAGGAACTGGATCAGCTGACTCAAGATCATACAATGCTTCTTGCAGGCGCCATATTTTACTTGAAGGCAAAAGAGAATTATCCTTCAAAGATACCCTTTTATCTTTTAATGGCGTAATCACAGTATTAATTCGCACAGGGTCGTGTACTTCATAAGCAGCATCAAAAACAATTTGATCAGATAAAATATTTTTTCCCTTTTCAATAGTTTCCAGTATTTTTTCTAGATGACCAATCGGAAATACAAGCTGCTGATTTGTCATGAAACCATCCATTTCTGGTTTTTGGAAATAAACGCGCCAGCCTCCTTCTTCCGTCACTTCAGCTCCACCTTGCAAAAGAGATTCTGATGCGCCATCACGAAAGTTTTCGATGTGAAAAGATACTTCAGTAGGAGATTCCCACGAAGCAATATTTCGTTCAATGGTTGTTGTTGTGCCATCATGGTAATGAATTTGCACTTCTAAATTCTGTCTATAAACCCAACCTTCTTTTGTTTTAATAAGCTCAATAGAACTTTGGCCAGTGACCTTACTAACCGTTGGATCATTTGGTTTTTTACGTGGATGAAGTTGAATATCATAAATGGCTTTATGTGGCATGAGCTTAAAAGATTGGGGCTCATCTGGCTTGACAGGCGCTGCTTTTGGAGAAATTTCTTCCACAGATTTTTGCTGTTCTGCAGCCTCCACATCAGAAGCAGCAGGCTCTCTGTTGCTTGCTTGATCGACTGATTTAACGACCTGTGCTGGTTCTGAAGAGGAATAATTTGGCTCGCCCAAAAGAGTGGTAACAGAAAACAAAAAAAGCGCGCAAAATTTGCCCACGGGATACGAAACTATGACTTAACAGAATTAATGTAACAAACAATTCAGAATTTTCCTGCAATACATTTTATGAATACGCTATTATTTTAACCAACCGTTGTCTTTTAAGCACGGTTCTGCCTTGCAAAAATTGATTTTTAATTTTTCACCACTCAAAACTTACCTAAAATCTAAAAATAGGTAAAACTTATAGATATAAAAATTTTAAAAAGGCGCAGTCATAAAAAATACAAAATTTAAAAATATATTTGAAAATTTTTTATCTATTGCAATAGCTATCAGTTTCTGGCTGTTTGTAGCAGCGCTGCCTCCATTTAGAATTGGTATTTGGGTTGATTCAGAATGCCCTCTGGTTGCTGCTCACATAATATTTTTTCTAATTAGTTCGTGTTTAATTGTTTTACTTGCAGCAAAAAAAGAATTGTTTTTTTCGAAACATACACTCATTTTTACTGGTTTAGCATTGCTTTCTTTGATTAGCACTTTATGGGTAAAAAATCCAACTGTACACTACTTTGGAACCCCTCTGTTAGGAGAAGGAACCATTTTATTTTGTGGACTATCTATTCTTTCTTTTGGCTTAGATAACACTTCAAAAAAAATAATTCATTGGTCAGCAATACTTGCTGGCACTACTGCTGGGGGGCTGGTTTTTCTGCACCACCCCATATATGGCTTAAATATTAATCCTAATTGGCTACCTTATGTTTTTGGCGCATTTTTAGCTCCAATTTCCTTAGGAATATACACAATCAGCACACTTACTACCAATAAGGTAAAACACACGGTTCTTGTGTTATTAAGTAGCTTTCTCTTATTTTTGTCACATAATAAAACAGCATGGGTAGCCGTTTTTGTCGTAGCATGTTTTTGGTTGATAACCAGAAAAACTAAACATGAACGCTGCCTGCAAAAATACTTGTGCGCTAACACACCTTTAGCAAGCTTAATAGCCATATACACCCTAGGTAATTGGCAACAATTTTCAACTCTGGGGTCTAGAAAGCTCGCCATTCAAAGCTATGTTATCACTTGGCAAGATGAGCCCTTAAGTTTACTGTTTGGTCATGGTTGGGGGAATTATTTCGAAAATCTTCAAAAAACAATAACCTCGCTGCCTGTAGAATTTTTCAAGAATCATTCTTGGAATCCTAGCTGGGATGGCATAGAACGACTCGATTTTCATTGCATGCACTTAGGTGCTGAAGCTTTGTTTAGCATTGGATTAATCGGATTAATTTTTTACGTAATGTTAGTTTTATCGCCATTCTCCCAGCAAAATTCTGCAAAACATTCATTTAGTGTGCTCTTATTTTCTGTTCTTTTTGGCTGCTTAACCTCTACATGGTTTACTTTAATATGTGTATGGCCATTTTTTGTGTTGGGATTATCAACCTTAAATCAAGACAAAATCTGCGTTACCAAAACTCCCTTGCTTATTTTATGGTTATGCATTTCAACTGTGCTTTGTGCACATGGAGCAGTTACTTATTGGCAAACAGCAGTGTTATATCCTGCAAATCCAAAGTCTTTATTTTACAGATTTGCGCACAATAAAAAATTACCGACTGATGAAGCAGTAAAAAGCACCTATAATTATCAAGGATTTCACCTTGGGCACTTTGTTTTAAACACATTAAAGAAAGTAAACCGAACACCGTCCAACGCAATTGCCACTGAGCTTAATATGGCCTTTCGTGTCTATGATGCAAAAAATAGCCCCTTGGTCCTTGACGTAGCAATGCTTCATGGAATGCAATTTTTTCAGGGGTCGGATAATAAAAAAAGAAACCTGCGGGAAAATATTGCGCATGCTATTCTGCAAAAAGCACCGAGACGCAGTGATTTATTAGTGCCTTACATAAAAGAGCTTATTGAAAATCAACAAGCAGATACAGCAAAAGACTTTATCAAGACAATGCTTGCAAGAAATGCAAAAGACCCTTTTGCGCTATGGCTTAAGGGAATTGAGCATATTCATGAAAAAGATACTGCATACGGCAAATCGCTAATGATACAAGCTTTAGATCAAGGTATTGAAAAATGGATATATATTCCAAGACAACTCAAGGATCAAATCAAAGAAAAGCCGCTTTTTAAGGCGGCTTTCATATTGAATATGCCTAATGATGAGTGCGCTCTTGATGTAAGTACTCATTACTGTGCACTCTTTCAGCATGAACATGCTCCTCAGAATGCACACGATTTGCACTAAATAAATTTCCCAAATGATCAGACAACGATGGAGATGCCAAAGCAGAAACCACGTGACCTTGAGAATGCTCATGAGACCTATTTGCAGCATCATGGTTATGCTCAGCTGCCACAACTTCTTGGTGAGCGTGTTCTTCTGCATGTGCACGGTGCTCTTCATGTGAAGGTTCAGCTGCCACAACTTGGTGAGCGTGTTCTT
>DYTB01000011.1:17125-43142 GCA_020726185.1 Candidatus Odyssella sp.
CCACATGTGCACGATGCTCTTCATGTGAAGGTTCAGCTGCCACAACTTGGTGAGCGTGTTCTTCCACATGTGCACGATGCTCTTCATGTGAAGGTTCAGCTGCCACAACTTGGTGAGCATGTTCTTCTGGACCTGATTTTTTGATTTCAACTAATGCAATTTCTTGCACGTTCGTAATCTTGTCCTCAACATTTGTTGCATCTTTATTAAAGGTAAAACTCACAACACGATAAACATCATCAAGCCCATCTAGTTTAATAAGCTCAATATAGTTACCACTATCAGGATATTTCTCTGCTGTGAGCACCTCATCAATTTTTGAACGTGTATCTACTAAAAGCTCTCCATTTGGAGCTGTCTGGTCATCTAATTTTTCAATGGAGAATCCTTTTATGATTTCTTTAGATCCCTTATTTTTTCCTGCCATAGCATCTTTTATAAGCATTGTTATTTCTGGAGAAAATGGACTTTCTGCAGTTGCAGCTTCTGCTGAGTACATATCTGGCACAAAAGCTGTAGTAAGAACCAATCCAAGAAAAATTTTTGAAAACACGAGAGATCTCCGTTAGTTAAAATAGTCGTTTCTTTAAAGTTAACAAATAAAAATTAAGTAATAGTTAATGGCGCTTAAAATTGTATTCGAAATATTTCAAACAATTCCATTCTCATGCAAAAAGACAGCGTAATCAGCTCTCAGTAATGGAGAGAAAAAACTAGGAGAACGATCATGAGTAGTTGGAGCACATAAAAGGTCTTGGAAACGCTCGCGGATTGGCATCGTAAATAAAATATGACGAGTAATTACCGTTCTAGCTTGATAGCTTACAATGCTGTAAAAATCTTCCGTATGCGTGTGGTCTAGCCCCGCAATAACAAAGTTACTAGGTGATGCTATGCCATCATGCAAATGCACTGATCCAGAACCACTAAGAAGAGACGTGCCGTCACTACGACACACACGCACATTAACGCCCTGATAATTTACACCCATTGCAGGAAAAAAGTCTGAAAATGCATGGGCCCGTAATTGTATTGAAGTTCCATTCCAAGGATTATCTTGAACATTCAGAAAAAGCTGACACGTAGGACCTGCAGCATCAAGCTGCATTCTGATAAATTCTGGCAAAATCTCGCAAACAATACCTGGATTATATCTTACAACAAGTGGATGAGAAGCGTATGAAGGAGCAGGACTACCTGCAACATCGGTAGGGTTATATGGATGACAATTAACAACCAAAGGCGTGCTCACCATAGGATATAAGGTTTGATGACAGCCCACATTTGTTCTGCGATTACCCATAATTGTGTCAAATATAGGCAGTGCTTCCGAAGAATCAGTAGTCGCTTCAGTTAAATGCAATCCTTCTAAAGCAGGAACCAAAGTAGCTGCATTCAATGTGGTTTTTATGCAGGTAAAAATAGACACAAGAAAAAAAATAAACACAATTTTCATTGTTCAGCACTATAAGTAAATTGTATATTTAAATAATAAATTCTATTATTTAAAATCAAGTTAATTTTCTTATTATTACTATAATCAATCGGTAAAAATAATCCCCCTCTAGCTAAAAATTCCTGCTTTTGCTTCACTTAAGATAATGAAATAAAAAAGAGCACGTATTTGCGGACATTTTTTTTGCTATTTTTTCTATTAGTTGGCTGTAGAGAAATGGTTAACCATGACTCCCTAATGCCTAGAGTTGATAAAACAGAAGCAAAAGAACTTGCTCAGCCAGCTAATTTTTCACCTCAGACGCTATCCACAAAGAAAAGCTTGAAGAAAAAAGAGGAGCCCAAGCTACCTAAGATAATGTATCAATTGGTTAGCATTTCTGTTTCTGAAAATATTTCATTAAAAAATGTGTTCATTGAATTGGCCAGACAAGCTGAGATTGATTTACAACTAGATCATACCATTGATGCAAAAATTATTTTTACCGCTCAAAAACGTCCATTTATAGATGTTATAAAATCAATGTGTGAAATGGCAAATTTAAGATATGACGTTTTAGGAAATGCCATTCGCATTGAACGTGACACGCCCTATTCACAAAATTATAACGTGCAGTTTTTAAACTTATCTCGAACAAGCGAAGATCAATTAGCTGTAGCGTCTGATGTATTTTCAAGTGTTGGGCCATCAAAAAGCAATATGAACGACAACGTTTCAAAGAGCGCTTTAAAGGCCACGACCAAAAATGATTTTTGGGAGGAACTCGAGCAAAATCTAAAAACAATTTTGGTATCAGGAAACGAAAAAGGCACATATTCAATGCATCGCCAAGCGGGATTGATTGCATTACACGCGACACGAAAACAGCATCAACAAGTTCAGTTGTATTTGGAGAAATTACGTCATGTAGCATGCTGCCAGGTGTTAATTGAAGCAAAAATTATTGAAGTGACTCTTAAAGATGAATACAGGAGCGGAATCAATTGGCAAACATTGGGCACAAAAGGTGATTTAGAAATTACCGCTAATTTCGGCGAGATGGCCAGAAAAGGTGCATTTTTAGACCCAGGAGCTTCTCAAACTGATATGGTCAGTTTTGGCGCAAAGGGGTCTAAATTTTCCGCAATAGCAAATACGCTGCAGGAATTTGGATTGGTAAGAACCTTATCAAGTCCACGTCTCACTGTTATGAATAATCAAGCGGCTATTCTAAAGGTTGCGCAAAATAAAGTGTATTTCAGGCTTAACTACGACAAAATGTATAATTCACAAAACAATGCGCAAAGCACCACCGTTTCAAGCGATATTCAGACAGTTCCAATCGGCTTACTAATGATAGTGCAGCCATCAATTGACCCCGAAACTGGAGAAATTATATTATTTTTAAGACCAAGCATTTCACGCTTAACTCAATCTGTAGCAGACCCTGCAATTGATATTGCTTACAATGCAGGAAATACAACAGGCAGTGTAACCAAAGCACCTGTTCAGTCAATGATTCCAGTAGTTGAAGTGCGAGAAATTGATTCGGTATTAAGACTAAGTAATAAAGAAATGGCCGTTCTGGGTGGGTTAATGGAAGTACGCTCATCCGAACATAAGCAAGGATTACCAGGACTAGATGAGGTCCCAATACTGCGCGATTTAACCGGCAGCTTAACCGAAGGTGATACAATTGTAGAACTGGTCATTGTTTTAAAGGCAACAATTATGGATAATGGTGCCACGCCAGATGGAGCTGACCACCGATTAATGGATAAATACACTACAGACCCACGACCTTTGAAATGAAAAATATAAATACTCTACCAACTTTTAAGGCTGTTTTTTTTGACTGGGACAATACCTTAGTTGACACTTGGCCAATTCTCTTTAAAGCCACAAATGTTACATTAAAGCACTTTGGATTATCTGAAGTAAGCATGGAAGAAGTAAAAATTAGAGCTAGGCTTTCTTCCCGTGAAAGCTTTCCGAAGATATTTGGTGATAATTGGAAAGAAGCTTTGGCCGTTTTCTATCAAGCAATTCACGAAAATAAAAATGATATAAAATTGTACAAAGGAACAATGCCTTTGCTGCAATCACTAAAAAATTCTGGGCATATAATAGCCATTATTAGCAACAAAAAAGGTGACTTGCTACGCGAAGAAATCAAACAGTTTGAAGTGCCAACTGACTTGACTCTTGGTTCAGGAGACACTCCTTTTGATAAGCCTCACCCAGAGATGGGACTAATTGCTTTAAAGCAATTAAACTTACAACCAAGTGAAGCTGTGTACGTTGGTGACAGTATTACTGACTGGTTGTTTGCTAAGAATCTAAACATGGCCGCTATCGCCATAGGCAGAGATGACTATGATGGGCAATTACTTGCGCGATTTAATTCGATTGATAAGTCTATTGAAAAAATGATTGATCATTTAAAGATGAAAAAGTACCATATAGATTCTGTAATATAACAATGGGAAGGTATCATGATTAATCAAAAATACACACTGTCTCCCGTGGTCGTGACTGTGGCGATCTAACCGCCCTGATTCAACTTTATCGCTATTTATTTCATAATTTTTCAGGAGTTACAGTCATGCGTCCATCAATTTTTATACTTGGTTTTTCAATATTTGCTATGTTTTTTGGTTCAGGGAATCTTGTTTTTCCTATGCAAATTGGTAGCAATTGCTTAAATCATTGGGGAGTTGGTTTTTTAGGCTTATTAATCAGTGGAATACTCATTCCTTTTGCTGGTGTTTTTGCAATTAAGCGTTATCAAGGCTCATATGATCAATTTTTCAAGGAACTTGGTTTTGGCGCAAACATTATCATTCCTTTAATTTTATTGTCTCTTTTAGGTGCGTTTGGCGTTGTTCCACGTTGCATAACCGTTGCTTTTGGTGGATTTCATGTGCTTGAACCGAACATACCATTATGGACATTTTCACTTGGCTTCACTTTAGTTTGTTTTTTAACAGGCCTAAAAAATACACGCATGCTAAACATTATCGGAAAATTCATGACTCCGGTTAAGCTTGGTACGCTTGCTTTAATTATAATTGCCGGAATTATAGGCGCACCATTTTTACCCAACTCTACACACACGCACCAAAGTGCTTTCGAACTTGGATTATCTCAAGGCTATCAAACTATGGATTTGATTGCTGGATTTTTCTTTTCTGCTCTTATCTTTAATCATGTACAGCAACAATGCAAATCAACCACTGATCCTAAAATTATTTTTTGGATATCAGCGAAAGCAAGCTTGATTGGAGCGTCTGTTATTGCATTGGCATATGGTGGACTGGTTTATTTAGGAGCTTCGTACTCTAGTGTTATACAAGCAGTGCAACCAACAGAAATGTTGCCGACTTTAACAAAGCACCTTCTTGGCAGTTACTCTACAATAGTTATTGCTTTCGCAATGGGCTTTTCATGTCTTACAACTGCAACAGCATTGAACAATTTGTATGCTAGTTTTTTACACAAGCTATTCAAACTACAGGATAACCATTTTTATTATGTATTAGCCGCTACAAGTTTTATTTCTTTTTCTTTATCATTGTTAGATTTCAAAGGAATTTCTGCATTCTTAACTCCAATTTTGGATGTTATTTATCCAGGGTTAATCATCTTCACCGTTGCATCCTTGATTCATCCTCATCCACATGTTTTGAAACGCGTAACATTTTATGGAATTTCTATAGCGATGATCATTTTTAAATTAATTTAGCACGATCTAATCTTGATTCTTTTTTGCCGACAAAGTATATTACGGTAACGATTAATAAATTTTGTGAAATATTATGTTGTCTCGTCTTCTTGGTTACCTATCTGCTGACATGGCTATTGATCTGGGAACTGCAAACACTTTGGTGTATGTGAAGGGCAGAGGAATAGTTTTAAATGAACCTTCAGTCGTTGCTATAGCTAGTCGTAACGGACGTCAACAAGTTTTAGCTGTCGGCGAAGAAGCAAAAATGATGGTTGGCCGCACGCCCGGAGGCATTCAGGCAATCCGCCCATTGCGTGATGGAGTTATTGCCGATTTTGAGATTGCACAAGAAATGATTAAGCACTTTATTCGAAAAGTACATAATCGTCGCAGTTTTGCAGCACCGCAAATTATAATTTGCGTTCCTTCAGGCTCAACTCCGGTTGAACGTCGTGCCATTCAAGACGCTGCGGAAAGCGCAGGCGGACGTCGAGTATATTTAATTGAAGAGCCAATGGCAGCTGCTATTGGGGCAGGAATGCCGGTCACAGAGCCTACTGGCTCTATGATTGTGGATATTGGTGGAGGGACCACTGAAGTAGCCGTGCTATCTTTAGGTGGTATTGTATACGCAACATCGGTTCGTGCTGGTGGAGATAAAATGGACGAATCCATCATTAACTATATTCGTCGTACACATAACCTCTTGATTGGTGAAGCAACTGCAGAAAAAATTAAGAAAAAAATTGGCTCAGCTCTTGTAATGCCTAATAGTGAAGAGACTGTCCTTTCTATCAAAGGGCGTAGCTTAATTAACGGCATCCCAAAGGAAATTGAAGTCAGTCAAAAACAAATAGCTGAAGCATTGACAGAAGTTGTTGCGGCAATAGCAGAAGGTGTAAAAACAGCACTTGAATGCACCGCTCCTGAATTATCAGCAGATATTGTTGATCGTGGAATTGTAATGACAGGCGGCGGAGCTCTTTTAAGAAATCTTGATAAAGTTATAGCAAACGCGACAGGTGTTCCTGTTTTTGTTGCTGAAAATCCATTAAACTGTGTGGTCCTTGGAACTGGTCGTGCGCTTGAGGAAATGGAAGCATTACGTACCGTTTTAGTAAACTCTTACTAATTGATGTGGCATCGTGCGCCGGGTTTTAATCCTATTTTGCGCGGCATCTGTTTTATATTTGAGCGTAAGTTATTGGTATTTTCCAAATAGTCCTTACGCTCACTATTCACTTCAAAATTTGTCATCTCCGCTACTTCGTTCAATAGGGACATCAAATCGTTTTTTTGGAAGCATACCTCGTATTTTCAACGATATTCAGTATTGGTTTTCATCTCGCACATATTTGCACAACCAGCTTAAAAAATTAGAACAGCTTGAAGATGAGCTTCGACAAATAAAACTAGATTTGGTGATATCAAAAAAACTTATCGACCAGCTTGAACCATTAACAAATTTCAAAACTCCCAATCTCTTTAAGAGCACCACTGTTCGCGTTTATGGTTCACCCATTGGTTTCTATGATGCTCAGCTCATCACCTCTTCTTCTGCTAATATAGTTATGAAAAAAGACGATATTGCAGTGAGTAAGAAAGGCTTAGTGGGTCGAGTTGTTGAAGCATCCAGTCGTATTCTTCGTATTATGCTCATAACGGATATGGCATCACGAGTCCCTATTAAAATTCTTGAAACTGGTGAAAATGCCATAGCTGTTGGAAACGGCACTTCTATCATGTCATTGGAACATTTACAAAGCAGAGAGATGATAACAAATAGCTACAAACGCCCTACAGAGGTAGGGGATATCCTTGTCACTTCAGGTGTTGGAGGCATTTTTCCACCCGACATTATGGTGGGAATTGTAACTGCTATAAAAGATGAGGAACTCTCTGTGAAGCCATTTGTATCATTTCATACACTTGAAATAGTAAGAATATTATATGACCACCTGGCAGCTTAAACTCACCACATTCTTATGGCGGTTGATCTTTTTTGCATGCTGCAACGTTTTCGATGCATTTATCCTTTTCCAAGGCTTAGGATTACGCTTACAAACGGCATTGATAGTTCTGTATCGCTGGGTACTGTATACTCCCCGTTCTGGAGATTTTTTAATTTTAATAGTCTTTGGTTTTTTTTGGGATGCTATCTACCACTTACCTTTTGGATTTCATAGCTTTTTGATACTTGCTACGAGCATTGTGCTCTATACGCAAAAACGTTACCTTCAAGTCAGTCATCAATACATGCGATGGCTTGTTTTTTTAGGAGTACTGATTTTGGTCAATCAGGTTGAATATGCGCTACATTTATTATTAGGCCAACAAATTGTTTTTTCGTTTATGCTTGCTTTAAGCATGTTTATAACTTTTTCCTTGTATCCCTTTGTCTTTAAGTTTTTGCAGCACTATGATAGATGAGTCCTTTAGTCATGTTTTTAAACGCAGAAGCTTTCTTTTAGGCTTAGGTAAGGGCATACTTTTGACTGGGTTGCTTGGAAGACTGATTCATTTACAGATTTTCAATCGAGATTACTATAGAACACTTGCTGATCGTAATCGTATTCAAACTCGTCTCATTGCGCCGCCTAGAGGACAAATTATTGATAATACTGGAAAAGTCTTAGCAATTAATCAAAATGTTTATCGTTGTTTAATGACTCCTGATGCAAATATAAATGTTGAAGCTGAGATTAGCATTTTGCAATCTCTGTTAAATTTAAGCACAGAACACACAAAAGAACTAAAAAAGCAACTTACTCAGCAATCAAAAATTGCATCCATCGTTAAAGAAAACCTTACCTGGGAAGAGATGGCAGCACTTCAATTAAAGCTTCCTGATTTACCAGGATTACTCATAGAAAAATCTCAAATAAGACAATACATGTATCCAGAAATTTTATGTCATACAATTGGATATGTAGCACAAGCTTCCCAAAAAGATTTAGATGAATATAACGTTGAACCCATTCCCGGACTACGCATAGGAAAAAGCGGTTTAGAAAAAACATATCAAAATACTCTTAATGGAAAACCAGGAATGCAGCGCGTGGAAGTCAATGCAAGGCGACGTATTGTCCGAATTATTGATCACACCTCGCCAAAAATTGGACAAGATTTGCACACAACTATAAATATTGCACTTCAAGAGAAAATCATTGAGATTCTAGAGCCTTATCGAAATGCCAACGTAGTCGTTATGGATGTTCATACAGGCGCTATAAGAGCTATGGTTTCCAAACCTGGGTATGATAGTAATCTTTTTGTGTCAGGCATTAAAAAAGATGATTGGAAAAATCTTTTAACTCACGAAGATAAGCCTCTTATTAACAAAGCTCTTGCTGGACAATATCCCCCTGGATCAATTTTTAAAATGATAGTAGCTTTAGCTGCGCTAAATGAAGGTATTGTCGATCAAGAAAGTCATATACATTGCCCTGGACACTATAATCTAGGAAGCAATCGTATTCATTGCTGGACGTGGAAGAATGGAGGTCATGGGACAGTTAACCTGGAGAGAGCCATTGCGGAATCATGTGACGTTTATTTTTATCATTTAGCTTTAAAAATTGGCTCCTTAAAAATGGTTGAAATGGCTTCCCGTTTTGAACTCGGTCAACTAACAGGTATTGAGCTAAGTGGTGAAAAAAAAGGATTAATTCCAAGTCCTGAATGGGCAAAGTTTCGCAAAGGATTTTTTAAACAAAAAGGGCAAGCCTTAAATATTTCAATTGGACAAGGAGTCGTTCTTTCCACACCATTACAAATGGCACGAATGATTGCCATGCTGGTCAACGGAGGGAAAATTATCACTCCTCACTTAGTAAAAATTGAAGTCATTCATCCAGAAAAATTTGTTGAAGGAATTGAGCCTCATTGGTTGGAGTGGATCCAACAAGCTATGAACAAAGTTGTTAATGACCCAAAAGGCACAGCTCATAGAGCAAATCCAAATTTAAATGATTGGAGCTTTGGAGGCAAATCAGGAAGTGCTCAAGTTTGTCGCATTACAATGCAACAACGTGCTGATGGAACTTATAAAGATTTACCCTACCATTTAAAAGACCATGCTATTTTTGTTGGTTATGCACCTATAGAAAAACCACAACACGCTGTAAGTGTTGTGATTGAACATGGTGTAAGTGGTGGTGGGGTTGCAGGTCCAGTAGCAGGTCAAATTTTGCAAGCAGCAAGACACCTATATGTTTGATATTAGGCGCCTATTTCATGTAAACCGCACTGTTCTAGGCGTAATTATAGCCATTGTTTTTATCGGGCTTGTCACCTTGTTTTCAGCGGCAAATGGCAGCATACATCCTTGGGTTATAAAACAGCTTTTAAGATTTCTACTGGGGTTGATTATTTTCGGCGTAATCGTAGCAAGCGATTCTAGATGGTGGTCACAACATGCTTATTCAATTTATGTCGTTGTTTTGGTCATGCTTATACTGGTTGAGCTTATGGGATTTGTGGGCATGGGTGCTCAACGATGGCTTGATTTGTATATATTTAACCTACAGCCTTCTGAGCTTATGCGTGTAGCTCTTATTTTGGCATTAGCTCGCTATTTTAGTTTCTTAGAAGCAGATAAAGTTCAGCGATTTAAAAATTTAATTCTTCCATTGATGCTAATCTGCGTTCCAATGCTTTTAGCTATGCGGCAGCCTGACCTCGGCACGGCAATACTATTACTAAGCTCTGGACTTGCTATATTTTTTGTAAGTGGTGTGCCCTGGTGGTTTTTCACTGCAGGATTTGTAACAGTAATTTGTGCTGTGCCCATTTTATGGAATTTTTTATACGATTATCAAAAAAAGAGAATCCTTGTGTTTTTAAATCCGGAAAGCGACCCTACACATGCTGGATATCATATTTCACAATCAAAAATCGCCTTAGGATCAGGAGGGTTTACTGGAAAAGGCTGGCTTAAGGGCACGCAAAGTCATTTGAATTTTTTACCTGAAAAGCAGACGGATTTTATTTTCACGATGTTTGCCGAAGAATTTGGCCTGATAGGCTGTTTAATTGTTATTAGTTTGTTTTGCATATTGTTTTTTTGGGGTTACACAGTTGCTGATCATACAAGATCAAAATTTGGAAAGTTAGTAGCGATTGGAATAACCACAACTTTATTTTTGTATGTATTTATTAACATTGCTATGGTCATGGGACTTTTGCC
Organism: Candidatus Odyssella sp.; assembly: GCA_020726185.1. Taxonomy (GTDB): domain Bacteria; phylum Pseudomonadota; class Alphaproteobacteria; order Paracaedibacterales; family CAITNM01; genus CAITNM01. Next base: position 27,476 of record DYTB01000011.1, read on the forward strand.
TGTTGTGGGCGTACCCTTACCGTTTATGTCATACGGAGGAACAGCCATGATAACCTTAATGCTTAGCATGGGATTATTATCTAGCATTTCAATTCCCAGAGTCAGGAAAGGCATAAGGTCATGAGCCTAGATATTATCGATCTAAAGGAATTTTATAGGTCTCCCTTGTCAAAAATAGTAATTGATACTATCCAAAAAATACTAAAGAGCTTGCGACAAGCAGCTAATAGAACTTTGTTTGTAGGATTTGGCGCTCCTTTTGCTAACCAAACTCAAAATGAAATCCTACTAATGCAAGCGCATTTAGGTGTTTTGGCTTGGCCAGATAGCCAAAATAATCGGGCAGCATTGTGTTATGAAAATGACTGGGCATTCACGGATCATCTTTTCGATGAGATTATTCTTATTCACGGCCTAGAACACACTCAACATGCTGATAACCTTCTTCAAGAGTGCTATAGGTGTTTGCGCCCGGAAGGACGTCTTGTAGTTATTGTGCCGAATAGACGCGGGATCTGGGTGCGTAGTGACAAAACACCATTTGGTTTTGGGCAACCATACACACTAACTCAGCTCTCAAATATTCTTAAAAAAAGTGAATTTATCCCCGTTGAAGTGGTGCGAGGGCTTTATAATTTCCCTTCTTCTACCCAGTTAGGAAATTTGGGATCGTGGCTATTTGAATGTATTGCGACAAGAACATTACAAAAATTTAGCGGTCTTGTTGGGGTATCCGCTATCAAACGTGTGTATGCTGGAGTTTCTATTAAAAAAAATAAAAAAGAACAACGCATTGCTGTTCCCTGTTAGCTTTCTTGCCTACTCTGTAGAAAAGCGGATGACGCCATGACTGCTTCTGTAAAACCAAAAGACCGCATGTCCCTTTCTTTTATCCGCAAAGGAAATAGGACGCCATCCAAATGATCAAGCTCGTGTTGCACAACTCGTGCATGAAAGCCTGACGCCTTACGTACACAAATATTTCCTTCAAGATCTGTGTACTGATACTCAACATCTGTATATCTAAGCACTTGCCCCAGCATTCCAGGAACCGATAGACACCCTTCCCATTCAAGATTTTGCTCATCACTTAAGGGTTTATAGCTTGGATTAATCAAGACTTGCATAGGAATAGCCACACCATCTGTTTTATAACGAGGATGCTTAGCTGGCACTTCAAACATTACAATACGCTTTAAAATACCAATTTGAGGAGCAGCAAGACCAACATTACCCATGCCTTGTGTTGCTTGCTTCATTAGCTGTAGTGTTTGGTGCGCCAAAGGCATTTCTGAAGGCAACATAAATGGCTGTGATACTTCATACAACTTTGGATCACCCAAACGTAAAAATTGAAAAGATGGCTGCTTCTTGTCAGATTTTTGCATTATCTCCTCCACCTTAGCCGACAATGATCTTATGCTTGATCCAGGCAAATAACGACGCAAACTTGCTACTTCAAGCAGGCCACTTAGTGTGGCGCACATTCCCGTCGAGCACATCAAGTACATGCATACATAAGCAAGAGCTCTTGTTCCGCCAGTCATGGTTTACCTCGCTACAACTTTGTATCTGTGCCTACCAGTAAGCTCATATATAAAAGTTGTCAAGAATCAAGTTTATCAATCTAGATCCGGGCCTGGCTTTACAATGTTCATAAGAGTTGTAACGACATCATGCACTCCAGCTTTTGAAATACCTGAAATAGCAAATACTTTTTTACCCGAAGCTTTTTCAAGTTCTTTTCTTTTTGCTTCTATTTCTTCTTCATCAAGTGCATCAATTTTATTTAATGCAAGCACCTCTGGTTTATCAACTAAGCCTTCTAGATACATTTCAAGTTCATGACGGATAGTTTTATATGCTCCAACCACATCGTCCTGAGTAGCATCGATTAGATGCAACATAGCCCCACAACGCTCCACATGACCTAAAAAGCGATGACCAAGGCCTTGACCTAGGTGAGCATTTTCGATCAAGCCAGGAAGGTCAGCTAAAACGAATTCTTTCTCATAAGCATACACAACTCCTAATTGAGGATGCAGCGTCGTAAATGGGTAATCAGCAATTTTAGGATGAGCACGAGAAACAACAGATAAAAATGTAGATTTTCCAGCATTGGGCAAGCCAATAAGCCCAACATCAGCAATAAGCTTGAGACGCAGCCATACCCATTTTTCATCTCCAGGCCAACCTGGATCCGCACGTCTTGGAGTTTGATTGACAGAAGTTTTATAGTGACTGTTACCAAAACCACCATCACCACTTTTTAAAAGACGATATCGCATTCCTGGTTGATCCATATCAACAATCAGGGTTTCTTTATCTTCTTCCAAAATTTGCGTACCAACAGGAACCTTTAAAATAACATCTGGTGAATCAGGGCCTGTACGATTCCTCCCCGATCCATTTTGACCTTTTGCAGCCTTGAAATGTTGTTGATAGCGATAATCTATCAGAGTGTTAAGGTTATCAGAGGTTTCTACCCAAATGCTTCCACCTTTCCCTCCATTACCACCATCGGGACCACCGTATTCTATGAATTTCTCGCGCCGAAAGCCAAGACATCCGTTTCCTCCATCGCCAGATTTAACGAACATTTTTGCTTCATCGAGAAACTTCATAACTCACCTATAAAAAAAGCGCTTCGAACAATTCGAAGCGCTAAAGAGTGTCCAATTAATCTTTACGCAGCTGGAATAACAGATACGAAAGAACGATTGGCTCTACCTTTAGAAAACTCAACAACACCTTCAATTGTTGCAAACAGGGTGTGATCTGTACCCATGCCTACATTTTTACCAGGATGAAATTTAGTTCCGCGCTGACGTACTATAATGTTTCCTGATATCACTTGTTGTCCGCCAAAGCGTTTTACACCAAGACGTTTACTTTCAGAGTCCCGACCATTTCGTGAACTACCACCAGCTTTTTTTGTTGCCATGGATCTATCTCCTGTTGTTAATTAGCTTGCAATAATTTTCGTAATTTTAACAACCGTTAAGTGTTGGCGATGGCCTTTCTTACGGCGATAATTTTGACGACGTTTTTTCTTAAAAATAATAACCTTGCGATCGCGCATTTGCTTTAAAATAAGCGCTTCAACTTTTGCACCCACAATCACTGGAGCCCCAACTGTTGATTTTTTTGCGTCACCAATCATTAGCACATGATCAAAAACAATTGTTTCACCTTCTGTAGACTCTAATTTTTCTATCTTAATGATGTTATTTTCTTCTACGCGGTATTGTTTTCCGCCGGTTTTGATCACTGCAAACATAGCATCTCTCTAAGTAATTATAAAATATTTTGCCTACACAAAATGCATAGCACCTAAAATATCTATCGCGATTTACCCGTTTGTGTCAAGATTTTTATATAGATTTAGTTGTATATTTTCATGGATCAAGGTTTAGCTATTTCAGTATTAAGGGAAGCAGTGCTGCTAATCATCAAGCTGAGCCTCCCGATTTTGCTTGTTGCGCTAGTTGTTGGTGTAGTAATTTCTCTGCTTCAAGCACTTACACAAATTCAAGAACAAACTCTAACTTTTGTTCCCAAAATGCTAGCAGTTTTTGGAGTGTTAGTGTTATTGCTACCATTTATGTTGAGTTCCTTGCAGGATTTTGCTGCAGACCTTTTTAATTTAATAGTCATTAAAGAGGTTAATGTTGCCCTTTAAAGTATGGTTTTCCGATTTTCATCATTTTTTTTTCGTATTCGCCAGAGTCTTTGGTTTAGTAATGGGCATGCCATTTTTAAGTCAGATTGAAGTTTCTAGCAAATTCAGAGCAGTGGCATGTATTGCACTTACCTTAACGTTCAATCCATTGGTGCCAGATGATTACTTTCCAACAGCACAAACATTCACGTGGGCATTTTGTCGGTTTTTTTCGGAATTCTTAGTTGGATTTTTTTTAGGATTAATAGCTAGGTTTGCTTTAGCTGCAGTTGAATTTGCAGGGCAAATTATTGGTTTTGCTGCGGGAATTTCATCTGCTACCGTTTTTAACCCAAGCCAAGCAAACCATGGGTCAGTAGTAAGCGTGTTTTTAACGATGGCAGCTATGACTAGTTTTTTAGTGCTAGATGGCCATCACATGTTGTTTAAAAATTTGATAGGCACCTATTCTAAACTACCTCCTGAATGGTTTTCTCTGGAATCGCCATTACTAAATGATTTTTTCAAAGGAATTGTTACTTTAAGCGATATGTTGATGAAGGCAGGGTTTCAGTTAAGCATTCCATTTCTTTTGGTCAATACAGTCTACAATTCGCCTTAGGAGTATTAGGAAAACTGGTGCCTCAAATACAAGTTTTCTTTTTGGGCATGTCATTGCAGATTCTTTTGGGTTGGTTTGTGTTGCTTGTAAGTTTTGGAACAATGCTTTTGTTTTATGAAAAACTCAATACATCTGCTTATTCAATAATGGGTTTTGCGCATGGCTGATGAATCACCGGATAAAGAGCAAAAAACATTAGACCCGAGCGCTAAACGGTATGAGGATGCCTATAAAAAAGGCCAAGCTCCTATTTCAAAAGACTTTAATAATTTTGCTTTTTTAGTTGCATGTTTAGGTGTTTGCGCATGGATTTTACCATGGTGTCTTCGCCGTACTTTGGATTTTTTAACAAACTTCATTAGTATGTCTTGCGAATTGCATGTGGATACGCCTGATAATTTAGGATTTTTATTAAAAAACGTCTTATTAAAAATGGTTGAGGTTCTTTGGGTTCCATTTTTTGCTCTTATGCTCGCAACAGTTGTCGTAGGATTAAGCCAAAGCTATAAAGCGATTTCTACAAAAAGTATTCAACCTAAAGCGTCTCATATTTCATTAATGAAAGGTTTGCAGCGCATTTTTAGCAAACAATCAGTAGTAGAGACATTAAAATCAACGATTAAGTTAATTTTCTTGGGGTTGCTGTTCTATTTTATCTTTGAAGATCACGTGACAAGGTTAACTGTTTGGCTTTGGGCTAGCCCCTTTGAGTACCTTGTTACACTTAATCAACCAATCATAAAGTATTTAAGCGTTATTTTAATTGCCTATGCGTTTGTAAGTGGGTTTGACTTTTGGTATCAGCGTCATGTTTTTAAGGAAAACCTTAAAATGACTGTACAAGAACAGCGTGACGAGCATAAAGAACAAGAAGGAGACCCTAAAGTTCGCTCAAGAATTCGTGAAATGCAACGTGAGCGCTCACGCACAAGAATGCTTGGAAATATTCCTCAAGCTACTGTAGTCGTTACAAACCCAACCCACTTTTCTGTTGCATTACGGTGGGAAGAAGATAGCATGGATGCTCCTGTCGTAATCGCTAAAGGAGCTGATATTCTCGCCTTTAAAATTCGAGAACTTGCAAAAGAACATAAGGTTCCAATTATTGAAAATGCCCCTGTAGCACGTTCCCTATACGATAGCGTTAACTTAGATCAACAAATCCCACCAGAATATTACAAGGTTGTTGCAGAGGTTATTCGTACAGCGATGCGCATCCGTAGTCATCAGTTTTAATGATCATTGCTTGCTTTAGGTATGCTAAATATTCACGCGTGAGATTAGAAACATGATTTTCAATATATCTTTCAAATATTTCTTTTTCACCCCAGATAAGCGGCATTTCAAGAGATTCTAGCAGCGTTCGCCATGTGTAAGCTTGATGCTCTCTTTCATTTAATACAATTTTCGGTTTTGCTTTAAAAGTATAAACGAATGCATGGAAAATGAAGTCTTTTCTAGGATCCGATATATAAACTGTTTTGATGTGCCCTACAGAATCTTCTTTCAATAATATTCCTGTTTCTTCAAAAAATTCTCTAATGACCGCCTTAAGTGGAGATTCATTTTTTTCGACCTTACCACCAGGAACACCCCATATTGCATCATCTTGCTGCTGCAGAAAAATGTATTCTCCCCTGCAGCTAGCATAGCAAGCTGACACACTTATTTTAGGATTAAACCAAGATGGTGGCTCATCATATACTCCAAGTATTCTTGATGTATCCGTACCACTGAGCGAGCTTAAGAACAAAACAGTAGCAAGAAATATTTTCATAATTTGAAGACGCAATCATTGGAATTAATCTAAAAAGTTATAGCAGCAAACGTCTCGAAAATGCCACAGTACAAAACAAAAAATTATGCTTAATTTTAAATATACTGGCCTAATAGAAACTATGCTGTATATTGCTACTATAGGGTACAGTATGTAATGACTGTAAAATTTAACATGGAGTTTTTTGAGTTATGAAAGAATTATTAAAATTATTGAGCATTGCGTTAGCAATTTCAACATCTGCAACGTATGCGGTGATATCTAGTGGACATAAGGCTGATGCTGCAAACTCAACTGAAGGTAAAGTTGCAGATGCTGATGTAAAAGCTAAGCATGCTGATGATAAAGCCAATCACGAAGCAGCTGATGCAGGCGCAAAAGGCGATGCCGATGCAAAAGCAGAAAAGAAAACTGAGCACAAAGCAGATGATGCCGATGCAAAAACTGATGCTGATGCTGATACAGATGCAAAAGCAGAAAAGAAAACTGAGCACAAAGCAGATGATGCCGATGCAAAAACTGATGCTGATACAGATGCAAAAGCAGCAAAGAAAGCAAAACACAAGAATGCGGACGCGAAGAAAGCTAAGCACAAGGATGCAGCAACACATGCTGATGCGGACAGCAAGGCTGCAGACGCAAAAACTGAAGACAACGCTGAACACAAAGCTACTGATGCTGACGGAAAAGCTGAGCACAAAGACACAGCAACACATGCAGATGCGCACGCTGCTCATCATCATGTTGGCCGCAAAGCTGCAAACGATATAACTGCTCGTTTGAATGCTATGCATACGCCATACACTCCATTAACAACTCTTCCTGATGCACCATGTTGTGCAGAAAAGAAAAGTTCTGCAAAAGCTGCTGCTTAACACAAAGCTAGCAAGTAAAAAGAGGAAGGAGGCCTTTGGGCCTCTTTTTTTTATATGAATTTTCTTCAAGAATACGTTCAACATGAATTAGGCTGGCATTCAAGAGATGTAAAAAAGCTTATCAAGCATTACAGAGTAGCTACAGAGCTGGAGAGTGTGTTGGATATGCAAATATTGAGCAAGTTCAAGCCTATGTCTTCACCAGATTTCCAGCAACCTACCAAGTTTGCTTAAAGCTTATAGGTAAGTATTTTAACGATCTAAAAATTCATTCCGTTTTAGACTGGGGTTGTGGCATTGGCACAGCATCGCTCGCATTAAGTCAACATTTTGAAAATTTAGAATATTATTTAGTTGAACAAGACAAACAAGCCAAAACTTACGCGATAGAATTCCTAACACATTTTTTCCCCAATAATATTGTGCATCACGAAGAAATATCAAAAAATATTGATTTATCCGTATTTAGCTATTCCCTGGGTGAAGTGCAAAATTGGCAAAAAACTCTTGATAGTATTTGGGATAAAACAAAATATTTGTTGATTATAGAACCTGGAACAACGGTTCATTTTAAGCGATTGATGATAATTAGAGACTATATGTTAGCTAAAGAAGCAAAACTTTGGGGGCCGTGCTGTCACACAAAGCTATGCCCATTACAAGATAATGACTGGTGTCATTTTGCGGTTAATGTGCCCAGATCAAAAGAACATCGCATGCTTAAGGGTGGTGAGCGAGGATTTGAGCAAGAAGCTTACAGTTACCTGCTTTTCGCAAAGAACCAAGGAACATTGATTTTGGCCGTGTAGTTGCTGCTCCAAGGCTTCATAGGGGGCATATAGATTTAAAAATTTGCACTAAGGATGGAGCAATTAGCACACTAACAGTTGGGCGCAGTTCTGGTAATTACAAGACGTTAAAAAAATGCGTGTGGGGAGATAGCCTTACCCATGAATTGCTTTAGAAACACCTGCCCAAGCAGCTTCTTTAATAGCTTCACTATGAGTTGGGTGCGCATGACAAGTGCGAGCAATATCTTCAACTGTTGCGTGCATGCTCATAGCTTGAACTACCTGAGCAATCATCGTTCCTGCGCAACTACCTATAATATGAGTAACACAAGCCCTGTTTCTTGGTGGCTTAGTAACTTTACAAAACCTTCTGTTTCATGAACTGCTTTTGCTCGGCTATTTGCAGAGAAGGGAGACTTACTAACTTTGTAAGGAATGTTAGCTGCTTGTAACTGAGACTCAATGAAGCCAACACTTGCGACTTCTGGCTGTGTATACACCACCGCAGGAATAACGTTGTAGTCAACACATGATTCTATGCCTGATAAAAGCTCAGCAAGAGCCACCGCTTCCTCTTCAGCTGTGGGCAAGCATCGGCCCCTCTACAATATCACCAATGGCGTAAATACCCTTAATGGTGGTTTCAAAGCGGGTATTAATTTTGATATAACCCTGTGCTGTCGTTTCAATTCCAATTTTTTCAAGGTTAAGCCCTATTGTATTTGGTATACGACCGACTGAAACCAATATTTTATCTGCTGTCAAAGTTTCCGTACCGTCACTAGTTTCTAGCAACAGCTCTGCACTAACTTTTTCAGCTTTAATTGTTTTAATTTTTGTACTCAAGTGAAATACAAATCCTTACTTTTCAAGAGTTGTGTATAGTGCTTGGCTCAAATCTGGGTCGAGCCCTGGAGCAATACGATCAAGCGTTTCAATCACATGAATTTTTGATCCAAGTCGACTCCAAACTGAGCCTAACTCCAGGCCAATATATCCGCCACCAATAATAGCAATAGTTTTTGGAACATGGTCTAAATCAAGAGCGTCAGCTGAAGATAAAACAATTGATTTATCAACTGGGATATTGGGTAATACTCTTAGCATTGAGCCTATCGCCACTACAATGGCATCAGCGTTTAAAATTTCGTCACCGGCCTTAACTTGATTTTCACTAACTATTTGAGCTGCAGCATTAATAAAGCGGATGTTATTTTTTTTAAACAAAAACTGAATTCCCTGACCAAGCTCGTCTAACACTTGATTTTTTTGAGATTGTAATTGCTTGATATCAATAGCTAGCTCTTTGACCGAAATTCCAAGCTTTTTAAACTTATGGCCTGCTTTGTAATACTCATAGGATGCATGCAAAAGGTTTTTGGAAGGAATGCACCCCATATTTAGACAAGTTCCCCCAGGACGCTGTTTTGAGTCAATAATAGTAACTGTATTACCAAGCTGTGCGGCACGAATAGCACACACATATCCACCGGGGCCAGCACCAATAATGACAATATTTTTAGCCACAGACGCTCCCTAAAAGTTAATTTTGTTGGCGGAAAACTTCATACAATGCAACAGCAGCCGCGTTAGAAACGTTAAGCGTTTGGAAATTTTTAGAGGTTGGAAGCTGAAGAGTTTGATCACAATTTTTCATAGTTAAAGACCGCATGCCATCACCTTCATTACCAAAAACCAATGCAGTTTTCTTGGCAAAAGAAAAATTTTGAAGGTTATCTTTTGCGTGCTCAGAAAAGCCATACATCCAAAAACCAAGATCTTTTAGCTCAGCAATTGATGTTGCAAGATTTTTGACTTCAATCCGTGGCACTACCTCTAGTGCACCTGAAGCTGCTTTTGCTAATACTCCAGATTCTGGTGCGCTGTTGCGTTCTGTCGTAATAACACCTACAGCACCAAAAACTGCACATGATCTCCAGATAGCTCCCATGTTATGAGGATCAGTAATTTGATCCAAAATAACAACTAACATAGGGGCATCTTCTTCAAGAATTGAAATATCTTCCGGGATCAGTTCGTGAACACACATTGCAATTCCTTGATGCACTGCTTCTTTACCAACTTTTTGTTCTATAATTTTAACATCCACAACTTCAAAAGGAATTTTCTTAGTTAGTTGTAATTTTTTAGGGTCTTGTCGTCTGTCTAAAAGAATTTTTTCAATTTTTCTAGACTGATTACTCAGTGCCGCATTGCAAGCATGCCAGCCATACATCCAATAGGTCATGCAGCTTCACCTAATAAGGCACGAATTGGAGCAAAGCTTTTTCGATGATGAGGCGTTACTCCATAATTTCTCAAAGCATCTTGGTGAATAGAAGTTCCGTAGCCAGCGTTTTTTGACCAGCAGTAAACAGGATATTTTTTTGAAAGCTCAGTCATGATACGGTCTCGAGTAACTTTTGCAATAATAGATGCAGCAGCAATGCTTAATGATAAACTATCGCCTTTAACAATCATTGTGAAGGGAATGTTGATTGAAGGTTTGCGAATTCCATCAATCAGTACATGTTCTGGTTGAATAGGTAATGCAGCGATAGCCCTCTCCACACTCAGTCTTGTTGCGTTTCCAATATTCAGGTTGTCAATTTCTTCAACAGAAGCTGAGCCAACTCCATAAACAAGAGAAGTAGAATTTGTTAGCATTTCAAAGCATTGTTCACGTTTTTTGGTAGTTAATTTTTTTGAATCATTTAGGCCTGCCCACAAACCCTGATTGTATTCAAAAAATATCACGGCGCCAGCAACAACTGGACCAGCCCAAGGACCACATCCAGCTTCATCAACACCAGCTACCTTTTGAGATATAATTTTTTGTTCAAAAGAAAAATCAGGCATCTTCATCTTTGTGTTTAATATTTTTTTCTTCTTCACGCCACTCCTTTGCGGCACGTTTCCATATCAACTTTAGAACATGACTCCCTGGCATACTAATCCATGCAACAATATCTCGAATAGATATTTTTGATTCATCGGTTATATTTTTTAAGTGTCGCGCCAGGGTCATCCACAATGGGCTAAACAGTAATGAAAGAGCCGTTAGTGATAAAATTAGCTTCTCACCATACTCATCAATAATTTTAGATTCATGACCAACAGAAGCCATCAAGAAGGCAAATTCACCTATTTGAGCAAGAACAACTCCAACCAAAAAAGCTTCGGACCAAGGAATTTGCAAAAAACGTAATATTAAAATATTAATTGCAGATTTTCCAACTGTTATTAAAAGTAATAATAATATAAAGGTAGCTAAGTTTGTGTAGATAAACCCAACATCCATCAATATTCCAATTGACAAGAAAAACACCATAATCAACGTACTTTGAATTGGTTTAACTGTATCTAAAACAGCGCTTCGTTCGTGAGTGTTTCCTATTGTCAGTCCAGCCAAAAAAGCACCGTATGCAGCCGATAGGCCAATTAATCCAGAAATAGCAGCTGCAGCGAAACAAAATGCGAGACTCACTAAAGGAAGCAAGTCCTTTTGACGAATTACATCAGCTAAAAACCCAATTCGTACTCGTTGTTTTTGACTAAGGTAATAAATAAGCCCAGCTATAATTCCAACAGCTAGCAGCAGTTTTGCAAACAACCCTAAAATTGACAAGTCGCTATGAAAGTTACGTAAAATAAGGATCATTGGTACGATAGCAAAGTCTTGAGCTATCAATACCCCAATACTTATTTGTCCGATTTCAGAGTTCACTTCACCGATTGTGTCTAGCATTTTAACAGCAACTGCAGTTGATGAAATAGCTGTGATAAATCCTAAAAGTATTGCTAAACCATTACTCCATCCTAAAAAGAAAGAAATGCTCCAAGTAACACCTGTGCAAATAAGAATTTGTAAAAGTGTTGCCAGAGATGTTACAAGCCATACCTTCTTAAAGGTGCGCAAGTTTAGTTCGATGCCAATGACAAAAAGTAAGAGTAAAACGCCCATTTCAGCAAGAATGCTAACTTGATCACGAGATTCAACAAAAGCTAAACCGGAGGGGCCTAGTATTAGCCCAGCAATTATGTAGCCTAATATAGGGGGCTGTTTTAAGCGAGTCATGCCCAATCCAAAGACCAAGGCCACCAAAATCACCAAGGCTATGTTGGTTATACTGAATTCACCGTGCATTGATAGCCTCCTTTTGCATTATAGAGTAGCCAATTGTCTTCACTAAACACAAGGAAAAGTCAGTAAAATTCTCAAATAAAAGTATAAATTTGCATTTTATTCGCCAGACGGGCCACAAAACTAATTTTTATGAAATTAATTATTAAATTTTGGAACAAATTATATTTACCATTAAAAAAACAATCTTTTACCCTTGAGACGCTTCTGCTTGTCACGTATCCTACCATTGATGTCAAAACCTAGAGGTTAAAATGCTTACAGTAAACGCTAAAATTCCTGAAATGATAGTACAGGTTGTTACACTTGATGGAAAAAAAGAAATGAATACAACTGAGCTGTTTAAGGAAAAAACAATTTTATTTGGCCTTCCTGGGGCCTTCACTCCAATCTGTTCTCAAATACAGTTACCTGATTTTGCAAAACAAGAACAAGCTTTACGAACAAAAGGCTACAAAAATATTATTTGTATGGCTGTAAATGACGCTTTTGTAATGCAGTCATGGAAAGAACAAGTTGCTCCAGATGCCAATATTATTATGCTAGCTGATGGAAGCTGCGCGCTAACTAAAGCACTGGGTTTGGAATTAGACCTTCAAGAAAAACACATGGGTGTTCGCTGCACAAGGTTTTTGCTGGTTGCAGAAAATAGTTTAGTTTTGAAAATAAATATCGAAGAAAACCCAGGCGTTTGCTCTGTCAGTAGCGTAAACTCTTTATTGTAAATAAGCCAAGGTGTTCGCTGCACAAGGTTTTTGCTGGTTGCAGAAAATAGTTTAGTTTTGAAAATAAATATCGAAGAAAACCCAGGCGTTTGCTCTGTCAGTAGCGTAAACTCTTTATTGTAAATAAGCTAAGCGTATTTGATATTTGCGTCTTGTACGCTTAGTTTAACTTTGCTATGTTCTCCTCACTGCGGTCGTGGTGGAATTGGTAGACACGCAGCGTTGAGGTCGCTGTGGAGAAATCCGTGGAAGTTCGAGTCTTCTCGACCGCACCATATCTAACGTTCACATTTAATCCTCTTCGTCATAATCCTCTTCATGGACAGAAGGAGTTACAACAGCCGTTTCTGCATTATTTTGCACATAACGCTCATCTCTATCGTTATTTTGATAATCAAGGATGCTAACCGGCCCATGAGGCATTAATGTTGAGATAGCATGTTTATAAATAAGCTGTGCATGGCCTTCTCGACGCAATAAAATTGTATTGGTATCGAACCAAGTAATATTCCCCTGCAATTTCACTCCATTTACTAAAAAAACAGTGAGTGGGGTTTTATTTTTTCGAATATGATTTAAAAAAGCATCTTGAACATTGACTGATTTTTCATGAGACATTTGTCTCTCCCTAATTATTTTATTCGTCTGATTGTAATCCTTAGTGAAAACTCCTGGCAATGGTTGGAAGAAGTTTTCTAAGTTTTACGCCCTATCTAGTTAACAAATTATAAATTTAGTGCCTTTTTTTGCAATTCAAATAGTTCTGAAGCTCCTTTTTGTGCAAGCGTTAACATATCCATAAACTGCTGTTGATCGAATGGATTTTTTTCGGCGCACGCTTGAACTTCAATGATTTTTCCACTTGCGGTTAAAACAAAATTTGCATCCACATCAGCAGAAGAATCTTCGACATAGTTCAGGTCTAATAAAGCTTTTTGGTCATGTATTCCACAAGAAATAGCAGCAACTTGGTCGGTAAATGGCATTGATGATATTTGTTTTTTATTAACCAACCTTTGCATGGCTTGATAAAGCGCAACGTATGCCCCAGTGATGCTTGCTGTACGGGTGCCACCATCTGCTTGCAACACGTCGCAATCTATTTTAATTTGTCGCTCTCCTAATGCTTTAAGGTCAACTATTGCGCGAAGACTTCGCCCAATGAGTCGTTGAATTTCTTGTGTGCGTCCGGATTGTTTACCCTTTGCAGCTTCTCGGTCAATTCTGTCTTGTGTAGAACAAGGGAGCATACCGTATTCTGCGGTAATCCAGCCTGTTTTTGTATTTTTTAAAAAATGGGGTACTTTTTCTTCTATTGTAGCTGTGCACAGCACGTGAGTATCTCCAAATTTTACAAAACAGGAACCATGAGCAAATTTTGCAAAGCCAGGACCCAAGAAGACAGGGCGAAGTTCATTAGGATTACGTTTATCAATGCGAGTCATAATTTGTATAATTTAATTTTTTACAGACTACCTGCAAAAATCAAACATTAGAATAGCAAAAATGCCCTTCCGAAGAAGAGCACTTTGCTATGCATTAAGAAATGTTAGTAATAATTAGCCGGCAGCTTGCACAGGAGGAACGGCTTCATGAACCTCTGCTACTGGCTTATCCTCAGCTACTTTTTCTTTTTTTGCCTTTCTTTCTGCTGTTTTGTCAGCACCTGCAGCTTTTCGTTTTGCAATTTCTTCTTCGCTCAATTTTACTTTTTCTTTTTTCGCAGAAGCTGGAGCTACTGCTTCGTGAGCTGGAGCCGCTGCTACTGACACAACATTATCTTCAGCATGAGCTAAATCAACCTTTGAACCATCTGGAGTCCCTTGAACAATCAAAGCTTCTACAGGAGCTACTGCATGTTCTGCCGCTGGAGCTACATCGTGATGTTCTGCTACTGGTGCTACTGCATCGTGATGTTCTGCTACTGGTGCTACTACATCCGTAAGTTTCGGAGAAACAACAATTTTTGCTGCAGCATATTTTTCGCCATTTGCGGCAGCTGCTGCAACAGCAGCAGCAACAGCTGCTTTGTTGAATTCATTATTTTGAGTATCAGAAAGTGAAATTGTTGGCTTACCATCCACTAACTTCATAACAATTACTGCATAAGTTGGCTTAGGATCTTCCACTGCTGCCACGGGAGCAGCACCTTCTACTGCTGGAGCAGTTGCCACTTCATGAGCAGCTTCGTTTACAGCTTCAATTTCTGCTGGCGCAGGAGCAAGAGCTACTTCTGCTGCTGGTGCTTCACCAACAATAGCTGGCTCAGAAGCAGGCTCGTTTACAGCTGCACTTTCTGCTGGCGTAGGCGCAAGAACTTCTGCTGCTGGCTGCAATTCTTCTACAACTTGAGAAGGCTCAACTACTGCCACCGCTTGTTCTTTAGCTGCTTTTCTTGCTGCTGTTTTTCCAGCACCAGCATCTTTTAGTGCTTGAATTTGCTCAGGTGTCAATTTTACTTTTTTGCTTCCCTTTGCTTTTTTGCCAGAAGCAACCGCAACAGGAGCAACTTCCACGGGAGCCACAACTTCAGCTACAGGAACATCTGCTACTTCAGGTGCTACTTCCGCAGGAACTTCAGCAACTATAGCTGGCGCATTAGCAAGTACTTGGTTTATGGCTACTATTGCATTGCTTTCAGCACTTGCAGTGGGAGCAACATCAACATTCATAGCTTTTTCTGGAACAACAGGTGCGAGAACAACTGCATCTGCTGGAACCATCATTGGTTGCGCTTCAGGAGCTGCTATCATCATCTGTGGTGCAGCAACTGCCGCATTAGGATCTACCATTACTTGAGCTGCTACAGGAGCTTTTGTTTTTTTGCTTCCTTTTGCTTTTTTACCAGCAGGCGCCGCTACTACTTTAGAATCTACTGGAAGAGCCACCACAGGCTCCTCAGCAAACAATACTGAATTGCACATTAGTACAGAAGTTGCACCAAGTAACAGTGAATATTTAAATGATTTCATTTGATTAATACCTACATAGATTAATACCTATTATCTGTTTTAAAGCGAGACACTTAACTAAAGAACGATAAGAAGGGTTTGAGTAGTTTTTCAAGATTTT
>DYTB01000036.1 GCA_020726185.1 Candidatus Odyssella sp.
GATTTCCTCCATGACAAAATTATACCATCTTAGCGTTCTTTAGTTAAGTGTCTCATAAATTGTATATACAGAATTTATTAATTAATTACAATAAATATTAATACAAAACTTAGTCTTTCACAGGTCCAGACTTAGCTTTGGGTGGAGCTAGATTGAATGGATGCTTTTTCGAATCAGCTTCAGAATGTTCAGGAGTGTTGTGTTTATCAAGTTCGCTTAACGCCAATTCATTCCATAGGTGTTGTGCCTGACGCATGGCTTTTGCCAAGAATTTTGCTATTTTGGGGACATCTTCCGGTTTCAGTAAAATAACCGCAAGTAATGCCAGAAGAATCCATTCTGAATTAGGGAGCATTACATTATTCCATAATCATGCTCAATGAGTGGGTAATCACGCGGGGAAAATAGCTGATAATGCCACCATTCGTTATTGTAAAAATCCCATCCGGCGCTCATCATTATGCCCAAAAGCAGGTAGCGATTACGAGCCACTTCGGGGGTTAAAATCGCACTATGGTGTGAATCATCCGTGAAATCATCAAAAGGGGTGCCCATATCTAGTTCAACACCCGTTGTCTTATCAACCAAGGTTAAGTCAATAGCAACGCCGCGGGTGTGATTCGAACCTTTTTGTGGGTCCGCTACATATATAGGGTTTGGGCAAAAATCCCACAAGGCTTGTGCGGCTTGTTTTGGGCGAAAAGTGTCAAATATCTTCACTGTATAACCCTGGTTACTGGCTAAGTGCAGCACTTTTTCAAACAAGGGCATCGCCTTTTCATGCAAAAAACACCGGGCATTTTTGTATATAGCTTTGCCTGTAAAGTTTGCATCAGTTGCGTAAAGCAGTTCCAAAATCACAGGGTGGGAGTTTTGTGTAATTTCAACCAAGGGCATTTTAATGGTTTGTTTAGGATTATTGCTTTAAAGTAACAGAAAGTGGGGGAAGAGTTTAGCTAAAAATGTCTAAGTTTTTATGGCAAACATTCGTAACGTTATTTGTTATTATTGACCCCTTTGTTGTGGTGCCGGTATTCATTGCCTTAACCAGGTCTGACACGCACACTCAGCGTAAACAGATTGCGAAAAAAACCTGTATTATTGCTGCGGTTTTACTGATTTTCTTTGCCCTTGCCGGGGACAGTTTGCTAAATGCTTTGGGGATTTCTCAACCTGCCTTTCGCATTGCTGGCGGATTTTTGTTGTTGTTGGCTGGTGTTGAAATGGTGATGGCAAAATCAACCGGATCGCGCACGCCTACAAATGCTGAGGAACGCGAAGCAACCCATAGTGATGATATTTCAGTTTTCCCCCTTGCTATTCCCCTAATTGCAGGGCCTGGCGCCATGACTTCTATTGTGGTGCTAATGCGAGAAGCTGAACATGTGCACACGTTTGCAGGAGTCAGCGTGGTTCTGATTGCCGTTTTTGTGCTGTTCCTTACTTACATGACCATGTGCTTGGGCGAAAAATTAATGAAGGTCCTGGGGGTTATTGGCATGAATGTGCTGACCCGAGTGTTTGGCGTAATTGTTGCCGCCCTTGCGACTCAGCATATTGTTCATGGAGTGACTGCAGTCGTTAAGAGCATGCGGTAAGAAATAGGCATACAAATTTTCATGCAACTAATCGACACTACCCCAGAAAAAGATCTAAAAAAGAGCTTACCATCGAAACATAACCTAAGGTAAGGTTAGGCTTCTGGAGTGTCGAGGTGATTATGAATAAACATTTTCTTTATGTCTGTGTTAAATGCAACTTAGAAACAAATCAAGGTGATGAAAACTCTGGGGTGGTTTTATTGGGAAATCTTGAGCACTTACTTCAGCAAGAAGCAGATCTAAAAAACGTACTTTCACTTAAACCTATTTCATGTATGAATGCTTGCAAAAGATCCTGTTCGGTTGGGTTTGCATCAAAAGGCAAAGTTAGTTATTTGTTTGGGGATTTAAGAACTGACGAACACGAAAAAGAGATTTTAGAATGTGCTTCACTTTATGTTTCAAAGTTAGATGGAATCGTCAAAAAAGCAGAAAGACCTGAAAGTTTAAAGGAAAATGTTTTAGCCAGACTTCCTATCCTGGAAGAATAACATAACTTAACTTTTGTTTTCTAATCGCTCTTGCGGGAAGATGAAGAACATAACAAAAACCCAGCTAATTCAACGATATAAATTAATTTAAGTAAATCTGATTCCATGTCTTATGTCTCCTAAACGTTTTGCAAATTAAAATGGCGGCTAACCTCTGCCACTTACGTTGGAATATTTTTAGACTGTTTCCTTTCAGTTGCTTCTTCGATTTCTTAATTAACCTTTTAAGCCCATTTAAAACAATATTCAATATAAAATTTTAACTAACTTTTCTATAATTAGTTGACATACAAGAAAGATATAAAAATCATAGGAAACTAATAATCATTTGTTCACGTGTAGACATGGATCAGTAATTTAGCTAAAAGAAGAACTGTAGGCAATGCGATCTAGGTTATCGACTTTGAATTGAAACTAGTCGTTATTTAGGTCTGTTCAAAATAGGATAGAGTGTGAGTTTTAATCTAAATTACCTAATTCCTGCACTTCTTGGTTTTTTATCTGGTATATTACCTCCGCTTATCATAGAAAAGTGGAAGGGTAAAAAAGAAGAAAAACGGAAACTTACCTCGATAGAACAAGACATAAGTGCCTTACAAAATGCTTTTCAGGATTTTTCGTCACGTTTAGCTCCTCTAGAAGAAAAAGTGAGAGCCTTAGAGATAAACCTTTCTCATAATACTGGCGTTTTGAAGGGGCAAAATCCCGATATACCTTTGGAGGACACCACAACAAGCGTGCAGGCATCTTTCGCGCCTACGGGTTCTTCAAAAGCAAGCTAATTTTATAATTTTAGTGAGATCATTTGTGCAAGAATGCATATACTATTTCCTACTGTAGTTTCATGCGTTGACATACTTGCGTTTTTCTATATTTCCTTTCCGCTAAAGTAAGCAGCTAAAAATTTATTTCACTCGGTTAAGAGCTACTGGAAACAACTTTATGGCGCATATAATTTTTTGTTTTAATATACTTATAATTTGTACTTTTTTAAATAATTGCTACTCATTTTCGCAAGACTACATAATGGGCTACGTATCTTGCATCATAAGTGATTTAATACCTGAAGAGGCGCTAGACTTTCATTTGGAAAATGAAAGACTGCACATTCATCTTTTGAAAAGAGATCTCGATCCCTCAACAAAAGAAAAACTACTTCAACGCTTGAAAAAACAAAACTTTTTAAGGGTGTGGATATTACTGTGGCGGACGCTCAACTTCCTTATGCACAGATCGGTGTAGCATGTTCTTTAAACTCTCATACTTCTCAATCTTCTCATGAAATTTTACCTTCCGATGTTATTTATGATCCTCCAATTGCAGATCCTAAATGGCCTAAATTTTCTGTTGGTTACCAAAAACACTTTAAAAATACATATGGGAAACGTATTTTCGATCTTTCTTTCGGAGAAAACGTGCTGCTTATACGTTATAAAACAGATGGATGGGCGTATGAGCTTGGACTTCAGGCTGGGCTTTTTGGATTGATGGATGTTGACTCTTCTCCTACGAGGCTCATCAATTCAGACTACTTTGTGGGCGGGGGACTATCGCTAGTTTATGACAGAAAATGGCAAAATTTATTTCAATTTTCTCATCTAAGCTCTCACTTGGGGGACGAATTCTTAATCAGCAGGCCAGATTATATCAATAAAAGGGTTAATTTAAGTTATGAAGCATTTAAGTGGTTTACAGCATATAAATTTAACTCTTTCCGACCCTATGTTGGTTTTGGATATTTAATTCATCGTGACCCGTCTACGCTCAAACCTTTTAGTTTTGAGGGTGGAATAGATTATATCTCGGAAAAAAGTTTTTTATTTGATACCACGCGATATGTATGTGGCATACATACGCATTTTTGGAGCCAAAATAATTTCAGGCCAAGCTTCAATATTCGAACTGGTCTTCAAACGGAAGATGCCGTATGGAGGGGGAGACATATGCAATTTTTGATAGAGTATTCTCAGGGTAAATCAAGGCATGGACAGTTTTATGCAAAAAAAGAGCATTATGTAGGTTTGCGTGTGGCGTTTTCAAACTAGAAAAATATCTTTTGAAAAAAATTAATATCTGGAAGATCTTTTAGCAGGGGAGCAAACAGTTCCACTGATGTTACCGCTGTAGGAAGCATAACCGAAAAATAATAATATCAATATATTACTAAGACAAAGATTTTCTACTGCACTTAAACCCATAGGCTGTTAAGCACTGTACACCCAAACATAAAATAATCGATGGGCCTGACGGCCAGTCAATATGGTATGACAACAACAACCCTGCATAGCAGCCAAAAATGCCCAGCAGGGAGCTTACTTTAAATATTTGGCGGTAATGGCCACATAAAATTCTGCCGGTAATGGCGGGAAGCATCATTAACCCTAGTGCTAACAATGTTCCAATTGCTTGGTAACTGGCCACCAGGTTGCTAACTACCAGGGCGAAAAAACTAAACATTAACACCTTGTGGTGATAACCAGCGACCTGAAAGAGTAAGGGGTCAAAGCAATACATTAAAAGCAATTTGCGAAACTTACCCAGGAATAGGGTGGTGAGTACGCAAACACCAGCTATTAATGAAAGGGTTACTGAATCAATGCCTAACACGCTGCCGAATAATAAATGCATGACATTGGTGTTAGTGCCATGGTGGAATAAAATGAGTACGCCCAGGGCAAGTGATAGGCTGTAAATAACGGTGAAGCTAGCTTCTTCGGGGATAATCGATCTAGTGCTTAATTGGTTTGAAATAAACGCCACAATTAAACCCGCGGCAATTCCGCCAATGGATAGCGGTACTGGTGCCATTCCAAAGAAAATGGCAGCCAATGCAATGCCGGGTAGTATGCCGTGAGCCAAACTATCGCCCACCAGGCTTAGGCCGCGAAGTAGTAAAAACACGCCCAAGGGCACGGCCGATATGCACAGCAACACACAGCTAAGTAATGCCTTTTGCATGAATGCATATTCAACAAATGGCAAAATGAAAAGATTCCACAAAGTACTAAACATGGTGTTTTTTGCCCAAATTTTCATTGCTCCGCAGGGTTGTGCCGCTATTTTTAACATCAAGGATCATTGGCACAAACGTGTTTACAAAATGCCAGTCGTGAATAGCAAGTAGAATGGTTTTGCCCTTTTTGTGCAGGTTGCTTAAAACCCCTGCTAGGTCGTGAATAGTTTCTTCGTCAATGCCGTTGAAGGGTTCATCTAGCAGTAGTAAATCAGGGTTTTGTAATAAAAGCCTTGCGAATAATACTCGTTGAAATTGGCCTCCACTTAAATTTTGAATGGGGCAGTCCAACGAAACAGCTAGTTTTACGGTATTAAGGGCGCTTTGCAATGCAGCAGCATCGCAAGTATCGCTTGTATTAACGTAGCGACTCATTTTCAAAACATCAGCAATTGAAATAGGAAAGGTTCTATTGAAAGAACCATTTTGTGGCAGGTAAGCAAGCGCCTTAAAAGAGTGTTGCACATTGCCGTTAAGGGGCGCTAAAAGCCCTGCCACCAATTTCAAAAGTGTAGATTTTCCTGAACCATTTGACCCTATTACGGCGCAGTACTCACCCGCAGCAATCGAAAAATTGACATTGCTGAGAACGGGGCTATCTGGGTGGTAACCCGCCTTCAGATTTTTAAATATTAAGTGGCTTTGGCTCATGATTTGTATCATAGCATGAGTCCTCCGCGCTTCGACACCATAAAATTAAGTCTCAAAATTAAAATAAAAATGCATATTTGCGAAATATTAACTTTTGTTTGGCACAATTGAAGGTAGAAGCTGAAGAGTAAATTCACATGAAAACACTTCTTCTTGGCCTTTTCTTAGGTGTTCTTGGCACCGTTTGTGCGGCACCATCTTCTCATCTTTCGCTTGATTTAGAGTCAGCGTCATGTCGAATGGGCGATATTTCCACTACGGCAAGACCTTCCGCACATTTGTGGAGGAAATTTGATCAATTCACTAATGATCCTGATTTTTTTGAACGAAGTGTTGTTGCTACAATAGATGGTAAGTTTCCAGAAATTTCTCAGCTTATGTTGTGGATGGATACACATCAATTACTAAAAACTGCTTGCAACTTAAAGCGTCTACATTTTCTGACTCCTACTTTAAAAGAAGCTTATGAAAACCTTTTTTTTCTACTAGAATTTCAAATTGATAGCTTAAACTCAGAAGACACAAGTCGCTTAT
Source organism: Candidatus Odyssella sp. (assembly GCA_020726185.1). Taxonomy (GTDB): domain Bacteria; phylum Pseudomonadota; class Alphaproteobacteria; order Paracaedibacterales; family CAITNM01; genus CAITNM01. The sequence goes on from DYTB01000036.1 coordinate 6,291, forward strand.
GGTCATGTGTTGCTGAATGTGGGTACAGCGTTCCAAAAACATTTTTCAAAAAACTTGATAGGCATACCTGTAAACATAGTGACGATTTTAGTTCCGCTTTGATTGTTTCAACCCTTAAGCATCTATCGGCTTTACCGGAAGGGCACACTTATGAACTTTTTGTCTCAATTTTGCCGCACATAAAAACACTTCCCAGTGATTGCGATTATCACAATCTACTGTTTTTAAAACCCTATTTAACTGAGGTCAGAGGAAAGGCAGTGCCATTAAAGGAATGCATGATCAGTGCGCTTGAAAGCTATCAAGAAACAGCTACTTACTGCGTTAAAACAAGTGGTGTGCAATCAGAATTGGCGCATTTTTTAAAGCGTTTTGAGCCTGGTTTTGCATGCGAGGTGAGATACAATGACTTAGATGTTCACCTTGATATAGCTAATACATCAACCAAAATTGTGGTTGATATGGATGGCCTGCACCATTTCAAAAGAGATTCACTTACCTCTCAATGTTTTAGAAGGCATTTAGACACTATGCGCGATGCAGTTTTATTAGGCAGAGGCTGGAGTGTGTATCGAATAACACCTGACCAATGGGATTCCTTCAAAGAATCGTTTGCTGGAAAAATGACCCAACCTAGAACTCTTGAAACTTTTTATAAAATATATGCGGTTAATTTTTGACAAAGAACAGCCTCTCAGCGCATAAATTATAGGTGGTGTAAAAAACAATTTAGCATCACAAAATTTAAGTCGGAGATATTTTAATGAAACTACTTGGCTGTATTTGCTTAATTGCTGGCACCGCTATTGGCGCTGGCATGATTGCCCTTCCCATTACACTTGCAAAATCAGGATTGTTTTTGGGATCGCTTCTTATGATAGGAACTTGGGCAATTTGCTATTTTTCAGCGTTACTAAATTTGGAGCTCAATTTACGGGCAGGGAAGGGGCTACCGCTTGGTGCCTTAAGCTTGCATTACAGCGGAAAAAAAGCATATGTTGCTGGTTCAACAAGCTTATTGTTGCTGTGCTATTCGCTATTGTGTGCCTATATTTACGGAGGTGCTTCTACCCTTATAAGCTTCGACGGATCGCCCTTATCATTTAACCAGGCTGCTTGCATTTACGCCGGATGCCTTGGCTTGGTAATGTTGTGTTCTATTCAAAAAGTTGACCTTTTAAATCGCTTCTTTTTTCTGGGTAAAATTTCTGTAACTGCAATTATTTTATTGGTGGTTTTTTGGTATTTAGATTTTGCTAACTTGCCAACCATGCCGCAAGCAAACCTTGTTCTAAAAGACATGAGCCTGGCTATTCCCGTGGTGTTCACGTCTTTCGGGTTTCAGGTGATTTTTCATACCCTAACGAATTACACAAACAATGATCCTATCATGTTAAAAAGGGCCTTTTTCTGGGGAAGCCTGGTGCCGCTGCTTGCGTACATTGCGTGGACCACGGTTGTGTGTAGTCTTATTCATTCCCATAATCCTGTTTTGTTTGAGAAAATGGCTTTTTCAAGCGTAGAGGTTGGTGAAATATTGCAGGCCCTTTGTCACATTAGTGGGTCACCAATTATGCATCACTTAACCTGGGCAATTGGGTTTTTTGCTGTTTTAACATCAACCATTGGGGTTTCGTTGGGGTTGATTGATGCCCTAAAAACGAAGCATCCGCTTTTGAATAATCATTGGGTTGCAGTCGTTGGCGCGCTAGTTCCGGCATTGGGTATTGCTATTCTTGTGCCTAATGCATTTATTAAAGCCCTTAGCTTTGCAGGTATGATTTTAAGCTTTATGGCGCTATTGCTGCCTATGTACCTTTTAAGGTGTGCGAACCGCGCTGATGCTCACCTTAAGTACTGGTACCCCGTTTTGAAAAACCCGATCATTCTTACCGCAATTGTTGTGTATGGATTATGGGTGATTGCTAGTGAGCTGCAAAACCTTTTTGGTGGTTAGCACGTACCAGTTTTACTATCTACCAAAGCTTGCAGTTGGTCACGAACCTCTGCAAGTTTTTTAGCATCGCGCGACCTGGCAACCAAATTGGTGCCTTTAATATTGCCGGCTTTATCAAACGGGTAGCTGCCAATGGTGACCCCTTCTGGGGCATGAATGGCGCTTAGTTCATCTGCTAGGTCATTTTCAAGAACGTACGCTTTTACGGTGACTGATAATATAGGGGGGGCACTGCGCAAGGTTGGCAAAACCACATCAAACATGCCTTGCATGACGGTTGGAATGCCGGCCATTACGAAAACATTTTCTGTTTGGAAAACCATTTTCTCGTGGAGTGCCGCGCCTTGGGGGGCTAGGGCCATGCGGCGTCTGGCATCGTTAATATTATTGCCGTAATAGTCTTCTAATATCTTTAATGCTTCTGGGTTAATAACCAACGGTTTGTTAAACGCTTTGGCAATGCTTGCTTGGGTAATGTCGTCATGGGTGCTACCAATACCGCCGGTTGTAAACACGTAATCATTACGGGCGCTTAAAGCGCGTATTGCTTCAACAATCATGTCTTCAATATCTGGAATAATTCGGCATTCTTGCAAAACGATGCCACGTTCAACAAGTTTGCAGGCGATATAGTTTAAATTTACATCTTGGGTGCGCCCGGATAATAGTTCATCACCAATTAAGAGTACCGCTGCTGTAATCATTCAAACCACTTGGAAAAATAGCTAATTACCTGTTTATAAACATCTATTTTAAAAGGCACAACCCGGTTTATTGATTCATGTAAGGGAATCCATTCCCAGGCACAAAATTCTGGGGTGGGTTGTTCTAGGTTTATTTCACTATCTTGGCCTGTGAATTTTATGAGAAACCATTTTTGGCGTTGGCCTTTGAAGCGGCCCTTCCAGATGTTGGTGGCTAAATTTTCAGGTAGGTCATAATAAAGCCAGTCTGGCATTTCTGCTAGAACCGTTACGTTTGTGACGCCTGTTTCCTCTCTAAGCTCGCGCAGGGCTGCAATTTTTGCATCTTCCCCTGCGTCAATGCCCCCTTGGGGGAATTGCCAGCTGGGCCAGCCTAAGCGTTCTGCGTCAACACGCTTTGCTACAAAAACATTGAAATCTTTATTGATAAGCACTACCCCAACACAGGGGCGGTAATCGCTAGCTTGACGTGTCATTTTGACCAATTAGCTAATTGAACATTACCAATGTTTGATTTAAGCCAGTCAATGAAGGGGGAAACATGGTGCTTACCAGGCTGTATTAGTAATAATCCACGATTTTTAAATTTAGCTTGATCGACAACAAAATTTGCTTGTTGTGTAACACGGGTAGCATCATCCATGGACCTTACAAAACCATCAGGTATAAAAATGCCTGTGGGAATATCGGGAGAAGGCAAAATGTTGTTGGTGTTAGCATACACCAACCAAAGTCCGCGAAGGGCTAGCCATTCTTTTATTTTATTTAAAAATTCCTTGGTGTTTATGCCAGTGGCTATGGACCAAATTACTAGGCCTTTTACCCATGTATGATTTTTTTCAATAAGCTTTTGCATTTTTGGCCATTGATTTTCATTTAAACAGTCAATACTTATGCACAAGTTAAATTCTTTCGCTTCTTCAATAAGCTTGTCCGATAGAATGCAGTGTGAAGGTACGCACAAAATAACATTTTTGGAAAGCTTGCTTAGGAATTCGCGAGAAATATCTTCGCGCATGCCGAATTGATCAACAATAATGGTGATCTGGGGTTTTTCATGCTGCATTTTAAAAAGCATTTGATCAGTTACAATGCTATCAACAATTGTTGATTGGGTGATATTGATACTGTCAGAACTGGCAGCGCACAAGGCATTTAGGCATAAATAAGCCATAAGAAAAATATGGGGCGAGTGACCGGTCTCGAACCGGCGACCTCCAGGACCACAACCTGGCGCTCTAACCAACTGAGCTACACCCGCCATAGATCTTTTATACCGGTGTAGAAAACCGTTGGTCAATGAAAAAATCACTTTTTTAAGGAGTAATAAATTCATCGAGTGATAATTTCGGGGGTGAAATGTCGATCCACGTTGAGTTTGTGCTGCAAATTGCCACACCGCTTGTTGGTAATTGGCGAATGGAGTGGCCGTTTACATCGGCTACCCACTGTACAGCCTGCGATAACCCAGGGTTGTGAGCAATTACAATAATTCCTTTGTATTTACTATCAACGGCACCAATCATATCCCATATGGTTTTTTGTTCGCCTTTGTATAAACCATCATCGAATACGATTTCAATGTTTGCTGGCAAAAGGGGTTTTATGCCATCTAAAGTTTGGCGGGTTCGTCGTGCGTTTGAACACACCACGTAATCAACCCCAGCAAGTTTTCCTTGTAGTTTTAGACGAAGGATATCTAGCTGATGCATACCTTCCATGGTAATGGCACGGTCTTTATCGGTTTTTCTATATTGAGGCATTTGTGCTTCAGCATGGCGCATAAAAATTAGTCGACGGATCATAAGTTATCACTTCATTAAGAAAAAGAAAGTAAGCTAACTTATATAATCGTAGGCTAGTTTTTCTTACTTTGGCAATCAGGCAACTACAAAAACAGGCAATTGTTTATCAAATCCTTAAAACGCATGGGGTTGGGCCCATGAGCTTTTGGAAGGAATTTAACAAATCAAAGGATTTGCACCTTGTGTTTCAGGCGTTTGAAACACGTTTTCCTCTTGAAAGTATTGATAAAGGTGTTCAGGAAATACAGCAATTTAACAGCTAAGGAGTTGTTTGCATTGGTTTTTGGCAACCAGAATACCCCAAACAGTTAAAGCGCTTGCACGATGTACCGCCGATTATTTGGGCAAAAGAAAAGATTGAATTATTGAATGACCCTCAGCTGGCTATTGTGGGAGGCCGCAATGCGTCATTTCATGGCATAAAATTTGCTAAAGATATTAGCCAGGCATTAAGCAGTGCTGGCTTTACAGTAGTTTCGGGGTTGGCGCGAGGAATTGATAAGGCGGCACACCAAGGAGCGTTGCACCACCGCACCATTGCTGTGCTGGCAGGTGGTGTTGATAGGTTGTACCCTCAGGAAAATGCACAACTTTACGAAGAATTATTACAGAATCACCTGGTGATATCTGAAATGCCACCAGCAACGGAACCCACGGCGGAGTTATTCCCAAGGCGTAATCGCATTATTGCTGGGCTTAGTTCTGGTATTTGCATTATTGAGGCAGCGTTTAAATCAGGGTCGCTACTTACGGCAAAATATGGACTTGATATTAACTTGCCAATTTTTGCTTGTCCGGGGCATCCGTATGATCCGCGTACCAAGGGTTCAAATATGCTGATTAAAGATGGTGCTTTTTTGCTGGAAAATGCCCAAGACGTTCTTGATCAAATTTCGCTGCCTCAAACTCCTGCTATGCCTATTGAACAGGCACCAATGGCTAAAATTCAATGTACTGATAAGCTCTCTCAGGAAATTTTGAACTACGTTAACCACACGCCAGTTAAGGTTGACGAATTGTTGAAAAACCTAAGTCATTATTCCACTGAACAGGTGCTTATCACATTGAGCGAACTTGAATTGAAAAATGCCATTTTTAGGCCAAGTGCTAACTTGATTGTGCTGGCCTAGAGAGCTACCGGTTATTGCCGCGTAATATTCTAGACTTATCACGATTCCAATCGCGTTCCTTAATGGTTTCGCGCTTGTCGACTGTGTTTTTACCTTTTGCCATGGCAATTTGTAACTTGGCTTTACCAAATTCATTAAAATACAAACGCAACGGCACAATGGTGTAGCCCTTCTTGCGAATGTTGCCGACTAGCTTTTTAACTTCACGTGATTTTAACAGCAGTTTCCGTGGGCGTTTGGCTTCATGACCAAAACGATTAGCAAAACTATATTCAGCAATGTCGGCATTGAACAGGTAAATTGCCGATGAGTCATCTGCCATTTCACCGGCGTAAGCCTCGTTAATGCTGGCTTTTCCTAAACGCATAGATTTCACTTCACTGCCAAGCAACATGATGCCTGCCTCGAGTGTTTCTAAAATCTCGTAGTCATATCTTGCTCGTTTATGCTGAGCTACTAGTTTTTCTTCACGTTTAGCCATATACCATTCCCAACAAGGTTGTGCCCTGTATTGTGCACATAGTAAAGATTATGGGGATTAATTGCAATAAATGCTAAACAATTGGAAACGAAAAGATGCAGGCTATAGTTTTTTCGCAATCCATGTATTTTTCCACAAATGCAAAGTTGCTGTTGCAAGGTTCATGGGGTCTTCTAGAGTCGGTAGTACAGATTCAGGTCTTTGAGAAGTTTTTCCTGGAAATAAAACTTCGGGGGGCATTGCTATGTCTATATTATCACCGCGCCCAGCGGCATTATAAAAAGCAACTGTTGTGACGCATGGGCCGGTTCTTAGAATAGTATTTTGTTCGTTATAAGAAGATATTTCGCTATAGAATTTTCTATCTCCTGATTTTTTAATGGCAAAATTTCTTTTAATCAGGCGGGTTATTTCCTGCATAACTGGGTGATTGGCTGATGCTGCCATAAAAGCATTGCCTAAAAATTCAGTCATAGGCTCTAAGCCAAACAAAGAATTATAGGCGTAAAAATAGAATTTTAATGACTGAAAGACTTGTAGATCAATGTCTAAAAATGCCCCTCCCATTTTTGTAATTGCTTCAACACGAAGAATATCACTTGCTTTGCCAAAATTGCATTCAGCAACCGATTCATCAAATTCGGCTTGTGCTTCTAGGGATCCTAATAGATCGGTAAACCTTACAACCTGAATATCTGTACCGAATAGGGCCTCCACTGTTCGTGGAAGCAATGCTGGGTCTTGTACGAGGAAGTAATAATTCCAACCATCAGCGCGGCGGTTATTTCTTGAGCTAGCTTTGGCCATTTCAATTAGCTCTAGGTCAGGTTCTCTGGGGGCTGCTGGATTTGTCAGCCAAATGCTAAAAAGATTTAATTGAATACGAGGTGTGGCGGGTAAAGATCTTTCTATAATTGATTCTAATTTATTTGCTTCATATAAGCGCTGACGTTGAGCGTACAAAGCTGTTGGCGCAACTCCTTCAGCTTTACATATATATTTTTCAAAAAAGTAGATGTGGCCATAGTATTTTTCAATTTCGCGAGTTTGTCCACCAAGAGAAAGAATGTTTTTTTTTACTGGGGCAAATGAAAATGGGGCTAAAGGTCTTGGAAATAAGAGCACGGGTATTGGCTCAATAGACAATTCAAACCCACCGGGTGTTGAGTTCACATTTAGAAATCCGTGTGATTCTGCACTTAGTGTAATTGCTTTGTAGCGCAACAAGTTGAGGGTGGTTAATGTTTGCCCCGCTTCAATTGTTACATCAATCTCTGCGGCTTCTGTTTGCATTCCTGAAATGTGAGCCGAAATAGGAAGTGTTGTGTTATTCGTGATGGGTAAGTTCCCAGTGAGTTTCGATTTTTCTAATAAAGCTTGCAGGTCTTGCGTAGCGTTAATGACGTCGCTACGAGTAACCCAAACTGAGGGTAGTCTGATGCTTCTTGATTCAGTTAGAGGTAAGTGCGTATAGGGCGCTTCTTGTGTAGCGCAGAATGCCTGAAAAAAACTAGAAAGTATAGTAAAACATATGTATTTTTTAGTCATTATAAATAATATTATTAATTATGATTAATAGTGCATGTTTTTTGTAAATATAGTGTTAAAAAATGCTAGTGAAGCTTAAGCTTGTGATTTATTGCAAATGTATCTGCATGGTATAAAAATGGATCGTATGGTCCAATATATAAAATTAAAAAATGGGCCGGCACAAAACCATGCACAAGCCCAAGATAGTAAGTTGTATTAAGTAGTACTTAACTAGCTGTTCCAACAACTATGTCACGCGCCCAGTTTGAGCCTGCACCTAACACGATTGCTGAACCTGATTCCATAAGCACTGTTCCAGAAAGTGCCGCATTCATACCAGTTGAAGTGCTTACTGTAGCATTAGATGGCGCTCCTGGGTTTAAGTAACGGTAATATTTACCCCATGGAAATACGATAAACTGCATATGATTAGTTGCATATACTACAGATTGGTCAGATACGTCGTTCGTCTGATAATAGTCGTATCCACCATAGTCATTTACATAGTTGAGAAAATTTGTAGGCCAAGTAATAACTGCTCCACCAGATTTAAATAATCCGTCTGCCGTGTCGAAGGTGTAAGTAGTTGTCACAGCTAGCGCGCTACCAACACTCACATCAGCATCTACTTCAATACTTCCGCCTGATTGTACAGTTAGTGCACTGGTCACTTCGCTTTCTGCTGATTCATCTGCTCCTGCAAGCTGAAGCGCTGCTCCATTTG
>DYTB01000003.1 GCA_020726185.1 Candidatus Odyssella sp.
GGAGATGCAGGAGATGCAGGAGTAATTTCCGGTAACGTTATTTTAGGAGATGCTGGCGTTCGGAAAATTGGTGAAGGCGATATAGTGTTCCCAGACGGACAGCCGTATACAGGCCCGACAGATATTTTAGAAGGCACTCTGATAAATGATGGCACTATGTTAAGCAGCTCTGTAAATGTAGCTTCTAGAGGTACTTTTAGAAGTGCTGGTATCGTTCCCAGACTGGTTAATGATGGTAGCGTTGAAACAGGTGGGGCTGTTGGAAATTTTTTAACGGCTGCGGAGTATGTCCAACATTCGTTATCTGCATTGTCAATAAAGGTATCTCCAGCTGATTCTGATTACTTAGAAGTAGAAAAGGGTCCTTAGGCGGTGTGCTCAAGGTTTATATAGAACCAGGGAGTTATCCTTCTGATGGAACAATTTATCGTATTGTGCGAGGAGATGCAATTACTGGTCTATTCAGGTCTATTGTGAATGTTAATATGGCAGACGTTGCTTTGTCTTATTCGTACGATGCAAGTAATTACTATTTAACTGTAATGGGCGGCGTGCCGTATGTGCCACCTACCGCGACCGTTTACAACCCGGGATTAATATCTAATGGCAGTAGGCACGATGCTATAGTAGTCGGTAATGCAGGAGGCTTTGAAGGATTCACGGTTCCTGATAGTTCTTGTAAGACGCTCCACATAACATTTATGCAATCCGGAACAAATGTTGAGCAGAACTATCTTCTTACTAATGCTTATACAGGCAGTGGTGATATGCCATATCTGCCTCATACAATTAAAGACCTATGGTTGGATGGTGATCCTACTGGATTTGATACTCTTGTTGAGGGAGGGCGTCAGTTTGCTCTTCCTACTCCCGCAGCTCATACCACCATTCACTTTTTACTTACAAGAGCGCCTGCAACCAGCCCACTTACTTGGTTTCAGGGTGATCTTCCTGCAGGTTGTAGATTGGTTGTTGAGCCAGGATCAGTTGATCCATATATTAATACTGTATTGCCGTTAAACGGTGGTCGTATCATAATTGGCGCTCCAGTGGCACCTGCAATAGGATTCTCTTCATTATTAGCAGGTATTCAAACAGCAGGGTACCACTGTCCAATTCAGAGACACCCAAGTGTGCCTGTTGGAGAAGCTTCTTCCAAAGCGCTTATCACGTTAGCAGAAACAACAACGTTCCCTGATCCTGTATCTGGAATAAGTTTAGCCGGAGCTTATGCGACAAGCTTTAATGCCACTTCTGATCTTGTTGACCCTGATGCGTACTCTGTAGAAGCTGGATTCACTGTGGGAGAAGGCAATATACTGACAATTTTCCGTAGCCGTGGCCATGCTCCATTACCTGCTATTTCATCTTATCTTGTCCCTGGAGGCACGTCTAACATTGTAATAGCCTTAAATGCAGTTGCGTTGCCAAAACTTTCTCCCCCGTTACTACTATCATCATGTGAATGTGATTAGAGAATTTTGTTAAAAAGTTTTAGAAGAATAATTAATTCCACTCTCTCCAGTTTTTAACGGGAAAAGAGTGGAATTTTTTGCTCTTTAGTCAGAAACCAGTTGATAAAAATATTTTTATATTTACTTAAAATTTACACTAAATTTACGAAATATTAATCATATTCCTTTTAAATAATAATTGTTACTAGTATTAACATTTTTTTTATTTAAAGGAATTACATTATGAAAATTATTCAAAAATTGACATTGGGTCTACTTACAGTTGTTGCTACTTCATCAGCAGGTTTTTCTGCAAATCTTATCATTGACGTTGATGCAGGTGATACTGCAACAGTTAGCTCTGTAATTACTGGTACAGCTCAAAAAATAGATGCTGGTACTCTTGTTATGTCTGGCGCTAACGGTTCTAGCTTAACAAATCTTGAAATTGCTGGTGGTCTTGTTCAATATGCAGCAAGCGGTAATGTGGGTGCTCAAGTTACATTTAATGGTGGTAACCTAGAATCTACAGCAGCTGCTAATATCCCTGCTCTTGTTATGACTGCTGCTGGTACAGTAACTGCGGGTGGTGATGGTGCTTTAGCTGGTCTTAGTGGAGCTTCAAAATTAACTATTGCCGGTATTGGTATAGTAACTCCTGCTGATTTAAGTGCTGCTGCTGCCCCTGTGGATATTTCAGGTATAGTAAATTTCGGTGCTTCAGCAGCTAGTAAACTGCCTGCTGCTGATGTTAATGTGCTTTCTGGTGGTTTAGCTAAAGTTATGGCTGCTACAGCGGATTGTGCACCAGACGATATGATCGTGCAATCAGGCGGCGTTCTTGAAGTAGCTGATTCAGTATTAGTTCCTGCTGACACAGGTGCTGATCTTTTTGGTACCTTGAAGTTCAACACAGGTTCAACATTAAAACTAGGTAACGCAGCTGTTTGGGCTCGCGCTATCACTGTTGGTACAGCTCTATAATTTTCTGAACTAATAGTTACTATAAGTATCCCCAGTCAGTTTATTCTGACTGGGGATTTTTAGTTTGTAATAATCTACATTATTTCTTCAGCGATTTAGTTATTGTGTGCAATTAGCAAATTATTCTACGCAGCAGCTGCTGCAGGCTCGGATGCTTTGGGAGCAAGTGGAATTGAAGGCGTTAATATTGGTGCCTTTGGCTTATCTGGCATTGTAGTAGAAGAAACCTTTGCTGGTACTTTAGGCTGCAGTGTTTTTGCTGACGCTGCAACTTCAAGCTTTTTTGTGTTTTGCTTTCCCAGTGCTTGTTGTTGTTCTGCTGTTAAAGGTAATTTTCTTAAACTCTGCGTAATTTGAGCAACGTCCGCTTCATTTCCTTTTGATTTTGCATATCGTAAACGCATAAGCTGACAGTCAACTTGATGTGGATCATCTAATTTTTCTTTTAATGCAGCTTCGCAGACAATTGAAGCGCCCTCAGCGTCTCCTTGTTTTTCAAGACAATAAGCTAAGTGCACTAGGGCTTTTGCAGCGATTGGATCTTTTGAATAGGTCTTTATAATGCGACCAAAACCTGCGGCGGCTTCTTTATATGCTCCTTTATTGTACAGCTCAAGAGCTAATTCATATTGCCCCATAGCTTCTGATTTTTGCTCTGGTAATGCTGGTGCATTCATTTCTGCAGATTTTGTGGCATCAAGTTCTGCAGGTGTTGGAGTATGTGTTGTGTCATATGGACTAGAAGGCTTAGGAGCTATTCCCGCTTTCGCTAGTTCTTCTTGAACAATACGACGAAATCTTGCGTCTGACGCATTATCAATGGCTGTTGAATCTGTTGAAATAGCTTGTGCTGCTGAATTTTGATCTGCCATAGGAGCAATTTTTTGTGCTAAAAGTTTGTTTTGTTGCTCTATCACGCTATCGATATGTGATTGCAGAGCTTTAACTGCCTCTTCTTTTTCACCTTTTGTCTGCATAGAATCTAACTGCTTTTGAAGAGCGTCAATAACTACTTCATTTTGACGAATCGATTCTTCAGTGTTTGAATAAAGCGCGCTAAAGCCAATAAATGCCAAAATTGCTGTCTTTTTAAAAATATTCATCATAATTCCTTTGATTCTTGCAGAAAAACATTGCATTATTTTTTGTCTTGAGTATAGATATATATATTCTTTTTCGTGAAGGGAAGACATTTAAGATGAAAAAAGACATACACCCTAAATATCACTCTATCACAGTTAAAATGACTGATGGAACTTCTTTTGAAACCAGGAGCACCTGGGGCAAAGAGGGGGATACTCTACAATTAGATATTGATCCAAAGTCTCATCCAGCATGGACAGGCGGCGGTCATAGACTTATTGACTCTGGTGGTCAGTTAAGTAAGTTTAGTAAGCGTTTCCAAAATTTTGGATTAAACTGAGGATTCTAGATGGTACTTGCTGAGGCTAGCTTGAACGTTGCTTCAGCACCTTCTTATCTTGAGGCTTTAAATTCTAAGCAACAACAGGCAGTTCTTCATAGTGAAGGCCCCTTGCTTATTTTAGCAGGTGCTGGAACTGGGAAGACCCGCGTGTTGACTACCCGCCTTGCTCATATCCTTGAGCGAAATTTGTGCGGATTTCAAAATATTTTAGCGGTAACATTTACAAACAAAGCGGCCCTTGAAATGCGTGAACGTATTCAGCGGTTGTTGGGTCGAAGTGTTGATGGCATGTGGCTTGGTACATTCCACTCGCTTTCTATGCGTATATTGCGCAAAAATGCGGATGCGTTAGGATACAGTTCAAATTTTACAATTATTGATTCAGATGATCAGCTACGTTTAATCAAACAGCTGCTAAGGGCTGAAAATATTGATGAAAAACAAGTTCCCGCCAAAATGGTGGCCGGCGTTATTAATCGGTGGAAAGATAAAGCAAAGACACCTAATCGCGCTGGCAATCCACAAGAACTCACTGTGCAGTTATATCGCCAATATCAAGAACGATTAAAAATATTAAATGCAATGGATTTTGGGGATTTAATACTAAATTGCCTCGTGCTATTCCAGCAAAATCCAGAAATTTTAAATAGTTACCAGCAACAGTTTTGCTACCTAATGGTAGATGAATATCAAGACACAAACGCGGCTCAATATTTGTGGTTGCGCCTTTTAGCTGATGGTCATGGAAATTTATGTTGTGTGGGTGATGACGACCAATCGATTTATGGATGGCGTGGTGCGGAAATTGCCAATATTTTAAAATTTGAAAAAGATTACGCGAACGCAACCACTATTCGACTTGAACAAAATTACCGTTCAACTAATCACATACTAGGGGCAGCTTCTGGACTTATTGCAAACAATCGAGATCGTTTGGGTAAAGAATTGTGGACCGAAAAACAAGGCGGTGAATCCGTGCTTATTAAGGGCACGTGGGACAGTGAAAACGAAGCACGATTTGTTATTGATGAAGTGGAAGACTATCAACGTAAGGGGTACAGCTTAAGCTCTATGGCCATATTGGTTAGGGCAAGTTATCAAACTCGTGACTTTGAAGAGCGCTGTTTAAAAACAGGCACACCCTATCGTGTTGTAGGTGGGCTTCGATTCTATGAACGTCAAGAAATTAAAGATGCACTGGCATATTTAAGGATATTGGTTCAACCTGATGACGGCTTGGCTTTTGAACGTATCATTAATGTGCCAAAACGAGGCATTGGGGCGACTGCTTTGCAGAACATGCATGTTATCGCTAGAGAACAAAATATTTCTCTTCCAAGAGCTGCGTTGCTTTATGCAATGGAAGATGGAAAAGGTATTGGTAAAGCAAATTTACGTCAGTTTTTTGAAGATATGCAAAGGTGGCGTAACATGTTTGATACACAGCCACATGTCGATGTTGTTAAAGCGGTGCTTGATGAATCAGGGTACACAGCAATGTGGCTAGAAGAAAAATCACCCGATGCTGCAGGACGTTTGGAAAACCTAAAAGAATTCGTACATGCTATAGAGGAATTTGAGTTTCTTCCTGGATTTCTAGACCATGTCAGTTTAGTCACAGATAACAATAATCAATCTGCTGGTGATTGTTTAAGTATTATGACTTTGCACGGGGCTAAAGGTCTTGAGTTTGATTTTGTGTTTTTACCAGGATGGGAAGAAAACCTATTTCCTCACCCAAGAAGTATTCAAGAAAATGGCCTAGAAGAAGAACGTCGTTTGGGGTACGTAGGCATTAGTCGTGCTAAATTAAAAGCTACAATTTCTTATGCATTGCGTCGCCGCCTGCCGTACCAAGGATGGCAAGTTGGCCTGCCATCACGATTTTTAAGTGAATTACCTGCAGCCCATGTAAAACATGTTCAAGCCAATGGCCATGAATCAAGACAGCAAAGCAGTCCCGAATCACTTCGCAGACCTGCAAGTTTTGTTGAATACCAGGCTCAGCATTTTGAAATAGGTGATCGCGTATTTCATCAAAAATTTGGTTATGGTGACGTTATTGATACGGAAGGCGAACAAGCAGTTGTTGAGTTCGATTTGGCCGAAGAAAAGCGCATTCATATTAGTTTTTTGAAGAAGCAAGCTTAAAATTTGTGTGCGCTTTTAATGGGTATATATTAGGACGTAATTTTATGATTGAATCAATTGTATGTTTTACGTTTCATTATTCAATAGCAACCAACAGGCATAGTTAGCACAATGTTACAATTTTTCTGTCTTCATATTTTAGGTGATTTTAAGGCTTTCAACCTTCTGCGATATATTACTTTTCGCACTATGGGAGCCATTTTAACTGCTTTAATAATTAGTTTTTGTTTGGGAAAACCTATTATTTCTTGGCTTAAGTCAAAGCAAAAGCAAGGTCAGCCTATTCGTAGTGATGGACCTGAATCACATCTTGTGACAAAAAAAGGAACTCCTACAATGGGCGGTTGCTTAATTTTACTTGCTGTTTCTATTAGTACTTTGCTTTGGGGTGATTTAGAAAATCCATTCTTATGGATAGTGCTGCTTGTAACGTTGGGGTTTGGTGCCCTAGGAGCTATGGATGATTATAAGAAGCTTACTAAAAATTCTCATCATGGCATCTCAGGAAAAGCAAAACTCCTTGGGCAAACCATACTAGCCATAAGTGCAGCATATGCATCTGCACACTACACAGACGCAAGCCTTGCGCACAGTCTAACCTTTCCTTTTTTTAAAGACTTTATTCTTAATTTAAGTTGGTTTTTTTACCCATGGGCTGTGCTTGTTGTTGTAGGTTCGTCAAATGCGGTTAACTTAACTGATGGACTTGATGGTTTAGCAATTGTTCCTGTCATGATCTGTTCCGTGTGTTTTACAATTATTGCTTATCTTGTTGGTAACCATGTTTTTGCATCTTATTTACAACTACACTATGTGGTAAATGTGGGGGAAGTATGCATTTTCTTAGGTAGCCTTATTGGGGCTGGGTTTGGCTTTTTATGGTTTAATGCACCGCCTGCAAAAGTATTTATGGGGGACACTGGGTCACTTGCTGCTGGAGGCGCATTAGGCACCATTGCGCTGATAACAAAACATGAATTTGTATTGTGTATTATTGGCGGGTTATTTGTGCTAGAGGCCATTTCTGTCATTTTACAAGTTGTGTACTACAAGCTTACCAAAAAGCGTATTTTTTTAATGGCACCTATTCACCATCACTTTGAAAAATTAGGATGGGCAGAATCAACTGTTGTAATTCGTTTTTGGATTATTGCATCTATTCTGGCGTTAGTTGGTCTTGCAACGTTGAAAATTCGCTAATGCTCATTTCATTAAAGTCTATTAAATATACTCTTAAACAAGAATCGCAAAGCAAAACTTTGTTGCACGATATCAATTTTGATATTTCTCCGAATAGCGTCACAACAATAATTGGCCCGAACGGCGCAGGAAAAACCACTCTAGTGCGACTGATTTTGGGACTAATTGAACCCACTGCTGGTACTATTAACCGAAAAAAAAATATACAAATGGGATATGTTCCACAAAAACTTCATGCGAATCGGTTTATGCCAATGACAGTGCAGACATTTTTAAGTCTATGCGGACAACAAAAAATTGAATACCCCTTTGATATTTCGCTTTTAATGAATAGATCAATTCATGCTTTGTCGGGTGGGGAATTACAAAAAGTTCTTTTTAACGCTGCTGTTTTGAAAAAGCCTGCTGTCTTAATTTTAGATGAGCCTACTCAAGGAATTGATGCCGATGGGCAATCTGCATTCTACGGCAAACTGATAGAGCTAAAAAATGAATACAATATGGCTATTGTTCTGATTTCTCATGATTTGCATTTTGTGTTTGATTACACAGATCATGTGATTTGTTTAAATCACCACGTTTGCTGCCAAGGAACTCCTGAAAAAGTACGTCAGGTTCAAGAAGTGCAAAAATTATTCCCTGGTTTTGCTCCGTATCAACATCATCACGATCATCACCATCATGATTGATTCGTTCATACTTTTTATTATTGTGTCTGCGCTTTTGGCCAGTTTAATTACTGCACCTTTGGGCTGTATAGGCCTTTGGAATGGCCTGGCTTTCTTTGGTGATACATTACGCATGCATCGCTGCTCGGTGTGTGTTTCAGCATGCTTTTGCATGTACCCTATGCCTTTGGAGCGATTGCAATATGTTTATGCATTGCCTTTTTTATAGCGCATAAATCTTCAAAACAAAGTGATGTATCTTTAGCAGTTATTTCGTACAGCTGCTTATCATTCAGTATATTAATTATTTCATTGTTTCCAAAAGCAAACCTTGATCCAAATACATTATTGTTTGGTGATTTACTCAGCACAAGTGTGCCCGATATTGTTTTGCTTCTTGCAGCTCTTCTTGCCTTATGGGGATTTATAGCAAAATATTGGACAGCAATTTTAATGACAAGTTTTGATGCTGACCTTGCTCAAGTGCAAGGATTTCCATCAAAGACAATTCGCCTAATGGTGCTTTTTTCATATGCAATTATTATGGGAATCGTGATGAAAATGTTAGGAGCATTATTTGCGCCGGCACTTACAATTATTCCTGCTGCTGCAGCAAGGTATCGTTCTAATACACCGTCTAAAATGATAATCGTTGCTATATTAATTAGCTGTTTTTCAAGTGTCATGGGCATAGGTGTAAGTTTGTATTTTGATCTACCCACAGGCCCTGCAATTGTTTGTGTGTCTGCAATTACAATGGCGCTTATAAAAATAAGCGCCAAGTAATTTATCTACAATTGCGATTTAGAGATACATATGCTGAAGATGTTTAGGAATCACTTCTCTAGGTTCTTTGTTATCTGCAATGTACCGTGTGATAGCGGGCATAATATCCTTTAAAGTTGCAACTAATGATGCCTCACCCTCTACTGCTATTAAATCCATTGCTCGTCCATAAAAAGGCTGCAACGCTATGTTTAGAATTGTGTATAAGCTTCTCACTCCAAGGTTTATTTCTATGCTTGTAGACGCCAGGCGTCGTAAGGCTGCCGCTTCAATGGTGAGATTTACCCCATAAAAATGCTTAAATTCATTTTGTATTCTCCTTAAAGGCGATCCATCACGCTCAATAACATCCATCATTGTCGCAATTGTGTGACCTTTGAAGGCAATAACTGAAGGAAACCGTCCAACAAATTCAGGTTCAAAACCAGCACTAATAATGTCTTGCTGAGTTCTAGCGGTTGTTACGCGTTCTCTTTCTGTGTCATGTCGACCTTTCAAACCAGAAAAAGCACCAGTTCCAATAAACCACCAATTTGTAAGATCAAATCTCTTTCCTTTTAATGAAATAGAATTACCGTCTAAAGGCGATAATAGAACACGTTGAACTGCTCTACCAAAATTTCGTGCCTCATCATCTCCTCGTGCTGCAAGCTTATCAATTTCATCGATTGCAATGATTGCAGATTTTGGATTCCCATTTTCTTCACAAAAACTGGAAACACATTCACTGAAATTTTGTCCTTTAAACCCTTCATCGGTCAAACTTCGTGCATTAATGTTCAGAATAGGTACGCCTAAAATTAGCCCCAATTGCTTAAGGCTTTCACTTTTTCCACACCCTGTTGGACCAGTTAATATACAGTGCGATGGATTGCTGGCAGGCATACCGCCCCTATCAACCAACAATTTGTTACACAAAAATCGATGCGCTAAAGAACTAAGTTCTTCAAGTGAATCGTCTTGTCCCGCAATAAAACTCATCATATGCGCCTTAATGGCCTGTGCAGGAATGGCTTGCTGACCAACAAGCAAAACCGGTTCTGTGCTTGAGTCTTCCAACATGCTAGATACCACAGGAGATAATCTACGTTTTTTTTTCTCACTACTAAGAACAGGTTTTGCTCGCGCTACCGGATTGGGAATTACTATAACCATGGAATAAGATGGAGGATCTGACGCATGAGTATCAGATAAGTGTGACGATGCGATTGGATTAGACGAGGCTCCTGCTAAGCTGCTGAATGCTCTACTAACCATAGCCATTCTACGTTTTGCTAAAGGTATCCCTAAAATTCTGTCGCGTATGCTCTCAAGTGTCGACACCTCAGAATGGTCTGATAGAGTTTTTTTAAATTCTAATATTGCATCTTTCCATGGTTCAATTTTACCGTTTGTTACACTTATATAATTTAGTGTTCGCATTAACTTAACAAAGGCTTCATCTGTTGCCGATGCAATGATGCTATTTCTTGGTGCTGCAGTAGATGAGTCATCTGGTGGCATTATACCACTATCCATTGAAATAACTCTTGATGATGCTAACAGCGTGTAGATAAAAATTATTTTAAGATTTTGGCTAATCATGTGGCCTCCTCAAATAAAGGGGCTTCACAACACTTTTGAAGATGACAACTTAGCAATGCTTTATAGTCAATTTACTTCCTTTGCTAAGAACTCTCTAAAAAAGAGAAGTTTCAAAGTCACTTTATTTTAAAATGTTTTTACATCTTTATATTGACATTAAATATCTTAACATTAGATTAATTTTATAAAATTAATCTGTGTATCGTAATATAATTTTTATGAAAATGAAGTGTGATTAATTTTGATGGAAAAAGTAATAAATCTTCTCTGCTACCAAACGATTGATGCCTGACACAGTCATCAAGTCGTCTACATTTGCACGTCCTACTCCTGCGGCAGATCCAAAATGCTGTAGCAGCATTTTCTTACGTTTAGCGCCAATGCCTGGAATATCATCAAGCTGAGACTTCACAAGAATTTTTTGTCGACCAGCACGATGTGTGCCTATGGCAAATCGATGCGCTTCATCGCGAATAACTTGTAGAAAATATAACAAAGGGCTGTCTTTAGGTAGCTTACGTGGTGATTGATTAGGGAAGTAAAATGTTTCATCACCAGCATTACGAACCGCCCCTTTTGCAATTCCTGCTACTGGTAGTTCAATGTTATACTCATCAAGAATTGCTGCAATAGCATTGACCTGTGCTTGTCCACCATCAATAAGAAAAACATCTGGCAAAGGCCATTCGTCTTTATGTCGTAGACGTCTACTCATCACTTCTCGCATCATAGCGATATCATCACCACCAAAATCTGGTTTCATTTCTCGAATTGAAAATTTGCGATAGCGAGACTTATCAAAGCCTTTTCGAGTTGCAAAAATTAATACGCCATATGCAGAAGATCCTTGCAAATGACTATTGTCATAAACTTCGATAGAATCAATGCTTGGGATATTTAAAAATTCTTGAAAAAATCCGAATTGTTTCTGGTGGGTTAACTCGCTGTTGTAACGTCTTTCCAGATGTTCTTTTGCATTTTTGAGCGCATGTTCAACCAAGTCAAATTTTATTCCATTTTGTGGGCATTCGATAGCTGTTTTTATTCCATGTTGCAGGTGCAGACTCATAGATAAAACTTCAACATTTTCTGGAAGAACGTTGCAAAGAATTATCAATGGCGGTTCATGCTCAACGTAAAACTGACTAAGAAAAGCGGCCATTTGCTCCTCATGGGTTGCCCCGTCAGTGTGCGTCATTTCAAAAGTCTCTGTGCCATAATTACTTCCGTGACGAAAGAAAAATCCTTGCACAACGGCACGTCCACTAAGCTGTGAAAGAGCAAACACATCTGCATGGTTAATACCGGCTACATTAATGCGTTGACGTGCTTGAATTTGCGTTAGCAAACGAATGCTATCACGGTACTGAGCAGCTCTTTCAAAATCTAATGTTTCTGATGCTTCTTGCATTTTTTCAGCTAATTGACGTTGGACCTTATCACTTTTTCCCGATAAAAATGATTTAGCAGATTGTACCGATTCCTTATATTCACCAGCAGCTATTTTACCAACACATGGAGCAGTGCAGCGCTTAATGTGATATTGCAAGCAAGGACGATTCCTGTTTTCAAAATAGCTATCTGAACAATTTCTCATTTGAAAAAGTCGTTGCATTGTTAAGATAGTTTCTTCAACTGCAGCAGCATTTGCAAACGGACCAAAATACGTACCTTTTTCTGTTTTAGGTCCACGATGTTTAAGTGCGCGAGGGTAATCGTGCGCTGTTAATAAAATATACGGGAAAGACTTATCATCTTTTAGTAGAACGTTATACTTAGGTTGTAATTTTTTAATGAGGTTGCTCTCAAGAAGCAGTGCCTCCACCTCTGTTGAGGTAGTGACAATCTCTATCGTCTGCAATTCACTAACCATGCGCTTAAGACGATTAGGGAGTTTGTCTACATGTGAATAGGAAATGACTCGCTTTTTTAGATCTTTGGCCTTTCCTACATATAACACCTTCAAAGACGCGCTAATCATTCGATAAATACCCGGTTTATTGGGCAATTTTTTCACCATATCCCTAATAATATTCGCCCCTACTTCCAAAGAAGTTAGAGCATTAGTTGGTATGATTTTATCGGTATTAGACTGCATGGTAATTTCAATAAAAAAATATTAAAAATTGCTTTTAAACAATAATAATATTGACGAAATTCTTTACTTATGCTACCCGTGAATCCTACAATGTGCAATAGAACTATACTTAAAAGCCCAATGGCATCTGATCTTGAACCGACTCATATTCCTGTGCTTTGCAAGGAAATGATTGAAATTTTAAACCCCTGTCCAGGAAAAGTCTATGTAGATGGTACTTTTGGGGGCGGGGGATACACACGTGCAATCTTGAATAGAGGCGCGGAGAAAGTTATTGCTTTTGATCGCGATAACGATGCTGTGAAGCGCGCACAGATTTTTTGTCAGGAATTTGGTGATAGGTTTCAAATTATCCACGGTTGCTTTAGTGAAATGGATAAATATTTAACTCCAAAATCAATGGATGGTATCGTTTTTGATTTTGGTATTTCAAGCTATCAGGTTGATGAAGCTCATCGTGGTTTTTCTTTTCGCCAAAATGGTCCTCTTGATATGCGTATGGGGGTAGGTTCTACTTATACTGCCGCGGATGTTGTAAATACTTTTAAAGAAAAAGATATTGCTGAAATTTTGTATGTTTATGGTGAAGAACCCAGATCAAGACAAATAGCAAAAGAAATTATTGCAACAAGATCAACGAAGCCATTTGAAACAACACAAGACCTGGCCACGTTGATCAGAAAAATCGTTCCAGGTCAAGACGGTTTTGACCCTGCAACCCTTACGTTTCAAGGCTTGCGTATTTTTGTGAATAATGAGTTAATAGAGATAGAGCGTGCTTTACAGCTGAGCAATCAGCTTTTGCCGATAGGGGGTCGGCTTATCACGGTAGCATTTCACGCGTTAGAAGATCGTCTGGTTAAAAACCACAGCAAGATGGCATTTAACCATCAAGAATTTCTGTGTTCGTATTCTGCTATCAACCGCAAAGCTATAGCTCCCTCTTTAGGTGAAATTCGATCAAATCCTAGGTGTCGTTCAGCAAAGCTACGTGGATTTGTAAAAGAGGTTAGGCATTAATGAGAAGATCTCAGTTCTTTTTAGCTCTTATGGCATTTTGTGTTGGTCTTGGGCTATTCCGAGTAAAATATCAGGTTATGGCTTTAGAAAAAAACCACAAACAAGTTGTTAAAAGCATCTCTGAAACTAGGGAATCTATACATGTTTTAAAGGCAGAGTTAACTCACCTTAATGATCCTGCACGTTTACAAAAACTTGCTATTACACATCTTAATTTTAGTGCCTTAAAACCGAATCAAGTTGTTGAAATTGGTGAATTGCCAAGACAAACCAAAGAAGTAAAAGTATCGCAAGATCCCATTGAAGCATTGATGGATGCAGTCAACGCTGTTAGTCCTCAGCAAGAGAGAGCATCAACAAAAACCTCTTCACAAGAGGTTGCTCATGCAGCCTAAGATCATGATCAAAAGCCTATGGTATCGCTTGAGTGGCTGGAGATTTTCACAACATCAGCAACTATTACATACTGCTCGACAACGCACATTTAGTGCGACAGCTATATCGTGCGTAGCATTTTTAGCAATTACTATTCGTTTAATAGATGTGATGGTTGTTAGAACTCCTGTTTGCTCAATAGGTTGTCAACAACAAGAGTGTCAACTTCGTCAAAACATCGTTGATCGAAACGGAATAATATTGGCAACGCAATTGGTTACAGCATCTGTATATGCTAATCCAAAAGTAATTATCGATGCTAATGAAGCCGCTGATAAGCTGTGCAAGCTTTTCCCTCATTTAAGATATGAAAATGTGTTGCAAAAACTTCAATCTAACCAGGGGTTTGTTTGGATTGAACGACATGCATCTCCTAAAATGCAAGAAGCTGTGCATTCTCTAGGGATTCCCGGAATATACTTACAGCCTGATCAAAAGCGTGTTTATCCTCATGGCACTTTAGCCTGTCACGTAATTGGACGTTGCGACATTGATGGTTATGGTGTGAGTGGCATTGAACAATCTTTTGATACCATGCTGACTACACAAGAGGGTGATTTAAAATTATCTTTGGATCTTCGAGCGCAACATGCAGTGCATAATGAATTAGTTGCTGCTATAGAACAATTCAATGCAGTTGCAGCGAATGCCATGGTTATGGACGTGAAAACTGGAGAAATTATCGCTATGGTTTCTCTTCCTGACTATGACCCAAATCGTCAAATGAAAAATATTGAATGTGGGTTCAATCGCAATACATTAGGAGTGTACGAACAGGGATCAACGTTTAAAATTCTTAATGCCGCTATTGCCCTTGAAACAGGAACCTCCACTCTAAGTTCAATCTTTGATGCTAGAAATCCAGTCAACATTGGTCGTTTCAAAATTACTGACTTTAAGGGGCAAAATCGCCCACTTACACTTGTAGAAGCTCTAGTTCATTCATCAAATATTGCTGCAATTAAGATTGCTCAAAAATTTGGTCCAGAAGTACAAAAGCATTTTATGGGGCAGTTTGGCGTATTAACTTCATTAAGTTTGGAAATACCTGAGCTTGGAAACTCTTTAACACCGAAAGATTGGCGTGAAACAGCAATGATGTCAGTTTCTTTTGGATATGGAATTGCAGTAACTCCATTACATTCTTTATGTGCAGTGGCAGGAATTGTTAATAACGGTTGTAGGCCAGCACCGACTTTAAGATTTATTCCAGCTGAAAATCGTCACGAAAGAGCGCATTCATTTTCAAAAACCTCATGTGTTAGTGAAAAAACTTCAAAAGCAATTCGTCAAATGATGCGCACGATTGTACGTGAAGGAACTGCAAAAAAAGCAAATGTTAAAGGATATCAAGTGTTTGCTAAGACAGGCACAGCATATCAAAATAAAGGAAAATTTGGTGGATACGGGTCAGATGCAGATCGTCATCGCACGACTTCCTTTATTGGTGGATTCCCGGCAGATGATCCTAAATACATAATGATTGTTATGTTAGAC
Source organism: Candidatus Odyssella sp. (assembly GCA_020726185.1). Lineage (GTDB taxonomy): Bacteria > Pseudomonadota > Alphaproteobacteria > Paracaedibacterales > CAITNM01 > CAITNM01. The sequence continues at coordinate 15,304 of DYTB01000003.1, forward strand.
GACCCCAAAGCAGCGTTAGGAACTTATGGATATGCAACTGCCGGTTGGAATGTGACGCCAACAGCTGGAAAAATTATTGAGCGCATAGCTCCTTTACTTGGCGTTAAATCTGATTTCAAAGAAGAATCCGAGCATGTTGGCGATATGATGCAACTAACATCGATTAATAATGAGAGTGGAGATCAATAAATTGAGTCACTTTGATCAAATTTTTCTAGTAGAGCTGCTTGAAAGTGCAGGGCTAGAACTAAGTTATGATCGCTCAAATTTTAAAAATATAACAATAAATAATCTATGTGCTGATTCTCGTAAAGCGCAACCAGGAGATTTTTTTGTCGCAATTCCTTGCTCGCAGGTCATTAGCAATATAAAAGAAGCAATCAATAAAGGCATTTGTGGAGTATTAGCTACAGCAGAAATAATTGATTCTTTTGCAGATGAAAATATATTTATAGAGTGCTCTAATCCAAGATTAGCACTTAGTTTGCTAGCAAAATCATTTTTCAAAACTCAACCAGATGTTTTGATGGCTGTAACAGGAACAAATGGAAAAAGTTCTGTTGTTAGTATCGTGCGCCAGCTATGGGAGTTGTTAGGGTGTTCTGCTGCATCATTTGGAACTGTTGGTCTAGAAACAAAAAATTACCCAAGCAGTTTGCCATCAGTTCCAGCTCTTACTACTTACGACAGTTTGACATTTTTTTCTTTATTGAAAACTCTGGCAGAAGCAAACATCAATCATGTTGTGTTTGAAGCATCTAGTCATGGATTAGATCAATATCGTATTCATGGCAGTCAAATCGCAGTGGCAGGGTTTACAAATTTCACCCAAGATCATTTAGACTACCACCATACAATGGAAAATTATTTTCAGGCCAAAGCCAAATTATTTTCAGAAGTGTTGCCTGCAGGTAAAGCAGCAGTGCTAAATGCTAACTCTCCATATTTTTCTCAGCTACAGACTTTGGCATCGCAGCATAGTGTACGTTTGATTACATATGCTATTGACGCACCAGCAGATTTAATAGCTACAAACCTAAATGTGCAAACATCAAGCATCACTTTTGACTTAAAGTATCATGATCAAACATACTGTAATCTAGCATTAAATCTTAGCGGAGCTTTTCAAGCTGAGAATACATTATGTGCAATAGGAATGCTGATTGCATCAGGTATTGCTTTGTCTGCAATTTTACCATTAATCCCAAAAATAAAATCTGTAGCGGGACGAATGGAATTAGTAGGAAAAACATCAAACGGTGGATATGTTTATGTTGATTATGCACATACTCCTGATGCTTTGGATCGTGCATTAAAATCATTGAGATTTCACACAGAAAATAATATTTGGGTCGTGTTTGGTTGTGGTGGGGATCGCGATACCATTAAGCGTCCTTTGATGGGGAAAATTGCTTCTGATTTAGCAGACAAAATAATTGTGACAGATGATAATCCTAGATCAGAAAATCCTGCAAATATACGGCAGCAAATATTAAAAGAATGTGCTTTGAAAGCACATGAAATTGGTGACAGACGTCAAGCTATTGCATATGCTATTGCACATCTTCAAAAAGGTGATACCCTTTTAATAGCAGGGAAGGGTCATGAAATGGGCCAGATCATTGAAAATGAAACCTACTACTTTAGTGATAAACAAGTGGCTGAAGAGTTACTTACAGGGTTAAATCTATGAGAGTACTTTTATTAATTATCTGTTTAGCATTCGTTTTTCAATCAGGATATGCAGAAAATGCGCCTGACTCAAAAAAAGAGCATGCAGAGTCAAAAAAAGAAACAAAAGTAGGTAGCCTTGTCATTTATAAAGATCGCTGCGTTGCCACCCTTCCTATTAAATTCAGCGGAGAAAAAGAGCATTCTCTCACAGTTCCTGGATCTATTGATTCTCAATCGATTCTCTTTCATCAAGAAAGCAACTTAAATCCAGAATACGTTATCTCTAAAAATAAGGATGTCTTAACAGCTGTTGATTTGATTTTAAATTCTAAACATCCTTTTCAAGGAGAAATTACTTATACTTTTTCCGGTATTGGTTGGCATATGCATTATGTTGTTGAGGTCAGTGAGCAGTTTGATGAAATTCAAAATTTTAACAGCTTTGTTAGTATAGATAATCAATCAGGAGCAAGCTTTGAGAACATCAGATTACGTTTGGTTAATGCACAAACTGATGATTTGGCAAAAAATCAAACGTTTCATGAATACGTTATTGATACTCCTAAATTTATTAACAAAGGCAGTGTTGTTCGAATTCCATGGGTGGAGATTCATAAGCAAAAAGCTGGACAAGACTATCGATTAGATGTTGGAAAAGACAACCTTAAAGATCTTCAGGGAATAGACAAGCAAATTCCATTGCAAATTTGGCTACACTTTAAGTTGGATGAAAAACGTTCTCAAGACTTGGCAAACGGAGATATTACTATATACATTCGTGACCACAGTAATGCCTTAAGATTTCTAGGATCAAGTGCTCTACCTTCTACAAAAGCTGGTGATGACATACAGCTAGCAATTCCTCCTCTTTTGCTTGCTCAACTTAAATCTAGTCACGATTCTCCTCTCACACAAATTCAAGGAAATTTAGAACAAACAGAATTTAAAACTCTACTTACTGAAAAGGTAACAGAAGCTGCTTATAGATTAACCATTCGTAACTTTGGAGAAAAAGAAGCGAACATTAAGGTTATGCTCCCATTTGGAGAAAATCGTGGTAAAGTGGTCCGTGAGAGTATGGCGCATAAGCAAGAAAGCAGCCAAAGTGTATATTGGCCTGTAAGGGTGGCGCCAAAAACTGAGGTTGTGCTTCGTTATCGCGTTCAATTAATGAAAGAGTAGTTTTGTGCAGCAAGGATTGTTGCCTTTGGGGTATGCTCAAAGTTACGAATTGTGTGATTTTGTTGTTGCTAACTGTAATCAGATGGCTTTTGATCTCTTTCATGCTGCTCTTCAAGGCACAACCAAAGATAAGTTTGTTTGCATATATGGAGATTCTGGTTGTGGAAAAACGCACTTATTGCAGGGAATGGCTAAAGACTATAATTTAACCTACAATACTGCAAATCAAGCACTTACAACAAATTTATGGGATTGGGTTTATGGAGATCAGCAAGTTCTAATTCTTGATGATGCTCATAAGGTAGAAGATGATGTATGGTGGTTTCACCTTTACAATTTGGTAAGAGAACAAAACAAATTACTGATTATTAGTGCCATTAACCCTCCTTCTCTGTGGCCAGTTAGTCTTTCTGATTGGCGATCTCGGTTGGCAACATTCATAAGCGCAGAAATGCATAATCCTGATGACGATACTCTAAAGCGTGTGCTTGAAAAGATATGGAAAGATAAAGGAATCGTTGTTGATAATGCTATTCTCGAATATTTATCTCGTCGGATAGATCGGAATTTTCCAGCTATCTGTCAGTGGGCAAAAAAAATTGATACGCTTTCAGCACAGCAACGCAAACCGATTACAGTTAGCATGCTACATCACCTTTTTTCAGCATGAATGTAGAAGTTGCAGTACCTTCAATCCTAGATAGACCGCTTACATATTTGTGGCCATTTGATATTTCTCCGAAGGTGGGGCAGCTTGTTGAAGTTCCCTTAAAAAATAGTGTGACGATGGGGGTGATCTGGTCATTGACGTCTAACCCGGTCAACTCTACTCACATCTTAAAAAAAATATTGAATTATTACCCTTTAGTCCTACCCAATCATTTTATTGGTTTTCTAAAGAAATTTGCTGAATATACGCTTACACCGTTAGGCGTTCTTATAAAGCATGTGTTACCTAAAGAAATTTCTCCTCCGATCATAACATCTGCTGAATACGTATTTAATGTTCCAGAGCTCACGCATGAGCAATGTATTGCTAAAGATGCAATTGTGAATAAACTAGGTGAATTTCACGTTAGTTTGCTAGATGGCGTGACCGGAAGTGGAAAGACCGAGATTTATCTGGAAGCTAGTGTGAAAGCTTATGAATCAGGAAAACAGACTTTAATTCTTTTGCCTGAAATAGCTTTAACAGCCCAATTTCGTCAGCGGTTTGAAGAGCGTTTTGGGAAAAAGCCCTTGATATGGCATTCTCAAATCACTCCTAAACAAAGAAATTCTATTTGGCACCAAGCGCATCAGGGGGCTCCTTGTATTATGTTGGGTGCAAGATCTGCCTTATTATTGCCATTTAGTAATCTAGGATTATTAGTTATTGATGAAGAGCATGATCCATCATACAAGCAAGATGAAGTGATTATTTATCATGCACGTGATATGGTTATTTTGCGCGCAAAAGAAGAGGGGGTTCACGCTGTATTAGTTTCAGCCACCCCAAGTCTTGAGACAATCTACAATGTTAAGCAGAGAAAATTCTCTCACTTAAAGGTTAATAGTCGCTTTGGAAATGCTTCGCTGCCAACGGTGAATATTCTTTCCATGCGAGGCCTAAAAAAAACGCAGCGCCCTAGTCAATGGCTACACCCTACTCTTTTCGAAGAGATTCAAAAACGCATTATCAACCAAGAGCAAAGCTTATTATTTTTAAACAGACGTGGTTATGCTCCATTAACAATTTGTAGTGATTGCGGTTTTAAAATTACTTGCGCTGCTTGTGACGTCGCATTGGTTCAGCATAAAAATCAGCCACGACTTCACTGCCATTATTGTGATTTTACGCAGCCAATTCCAGAAGTTTGCCCTAACTGTTCTCAAGCAACATTAAGTCCCTGTGGCCCTGGTGTTGAGCGGCTAAGCGAAGATTTAGCAAGCTTATTACCTGACGCTAGGATTTTAAGTGTGACTAGTGATTTGGTAAATACACCAAAACGCACCCAAGAAATGGTTGATGGAATTATAAACAATCAATGTGATATCATTGTTGCAACTCAAATGCTTAGCAAAGGGTATCACTTCCCAAACATTACATTAGTAGGCGTGGTTGATGCGGATATGGGGCTTAATGGACCAGATTTACGTTGTGCTGAACGAACTTATCAACAGTTGCACCAAGTTGCAGGACGATGTGGGCGAGAGCAAAAACCAGGTACTGTTTATTTACAAACTTATGATCCAGATCATTTAGTTATTAAAGCCGCGGCTAACTGGGACCAAGAAAGTTTTGTTGAGCTTGAACTAGAAGATCGTGAGCAGCATGGCATGCCACCTTTCGGCAGGCTTTCTTCGTTCTTAATAAGTGGGCGTGATAATACAGAAATTTTGAGTTTTTGTAGAAAGCTTCTGCACACTGCACCCAAACATAGTGATATTTTTATTATGGGGCCAGTTCCTGCACCGCTTTCCAGGTTAAAAAATCAATTTCGTTGGCGGTTTTTGTTAAAATACCCAAAGGGGTTTGCTATACAATCATTCATTCGTCACTGGTTTTCTCAGGTCAGCAAGCCTCATAGCATTAGATTAATTGTAGACATTGATCCCCTAGCTTTTCATTGAGCGATGGAAAGAGGAGCGCTTAGCACTCCTCTGTAACGGTTATTTTAGAACGTAGGGTAATTCAATGCCAGCTACTGACATAGTCACTATAACTCCTGCTGGAATGCCATGTACTAGATCAAACGAAGTACTATCATCAAATCTTTCGCATAGCAGCGCCGCGTGCCATGGCACACAGGTGTTTACACAATCTATACCAGGCTTACTAGCAAAATTTATACCAACTTTTGTTTCGTCTCCATGAACAGAAAGACGTAGCATACTACGATACAATTCATGAGTTCTCACCACTTCTCTAAATATGGTAACTCCCAATTGGTAAACCCCAGACATTAACAGAGCAAGTCTCTTTCGTTCTTTCATAAGTGCTGATTTGCTTACGATCCCTTTTCCATTTAGCGCAGCATTAATAATAGGACCGTCTATTTCGTCGGTAAAAAAACGTTTTGACCCTTCTGCAGCAGCTACAATTTGTGCTTTTACCGCTTCTGAATGATAAGATTCCATCACTTTCTGCTTGAGATATTCTTCGGTCAAATCTGCACCACAACGCAAATGTGGACAGGTTCCTAGCAACCGCAAAAAAGCTGCTTTGTATTCAGCAGAATTAAGCAGTTCCATATCTATACCTAAGTCGGCTCTAATAGCCTTAAACATTTCAGGTATGTACGGTTCTTTGTTAATAATGTGGACTTCACAAGGCACTCTAACAAACTCTTGAATCTGCTCTGCTATGTGTTCAAGCCTTATAAGCCCAAGGTAATCCCCCATATCAAACCTCTGACTTAAAACCTTTTTCCCCACATTGGTCGATTTACACGGAAACCCTAAAATCACAAATTGAATAGGTTCATCAGTACTTAGTTTACCCAGTATATAATCTGTGTAAGCATCCCGGGCCCCGCTATTTAATGGACCGCCACCCCCTAAAAGCTGCAAATAGTCTACTATATTGTTGGCTCTTACAAGAGGGAGATTAGGTCCATCAATCTCCAGTTTAGGTAAAGTTCTTTTGTACATAGCAGGAATATCTAATTCCTCTACCGTGGTAGTAGCGCCCATAATAGGAACTGCAAAAATCACCAGAATTAGCAACGTTAATATTTTAGACATTATAATTCTCCTTTTAAAAAATTGATTAAAACAAGGCAAATAGCCGTCCTGAACAGTCAAATACGGTTTTTTAAAATTGTTAAAAAGACAAAGATTCTCCGCACTGCCCAAGAGCAGTGTTAAAAATTCTTTTCGTCAGGTTATTTTTTGAGGCGCATGTACTGACATTGCAGGCCATTCACCATTTCAGATACCTCCTCAAAAATTTGAGGATCTACATCTTTTCGGAAACGAATGAACCAATTGCCATCGCCCTCTTCCACCAACACCCCATGATAGGGAGTGACAAAAGAATAGGGTGAAAGCTTAATGCCAAACTTTTTGCCTAAGTCCTTGGAATAATGAACCGTTAGGCGAATGAAGTCCTTAGCATCAAACTGTGCTTCAAGAAAACGACGCATGCGCGTCTCTCTTGCCATAAGGGCTTTTGTGATTTTTGACAAAGGACCATGAACTTTTAAGAATTCTCGACCTTGCACAGAATCAAATTCCACTTCAAGACGTCCTAAAAGAGTTTTGTAACTATCTTGAAGGGCAGGGTCTGTTTCAAGCTGCTTGTGAAAATCCTCATCGCTGGGTGAGTATTTATCGATCACATCGCAAATATGCTGAGTTGATGAGAGCGCCAACTGTTCTTGTAAAAAATCAGAAGTTACCAGCGTTATTCCTGGCATATCTTGCACAAGCTTTTGCAACCCTTGTTCGTATAACTTTACAGTTTCAGCTGAAATCCCAAGGTATTCGCAAAAAGGTATGCCATCACAAAAAATGACTAGTTCAACCCCATAGGGATAAGCTTCTTTAAGTGACTTGATGCAGCCATATAGGTACTCAAGACTGCGTCGTTCAGCCATATCAGGCACTTGGCCTAATACTTTTTTTTCTGTATTTGCTGATTTAAAAGGAAAGCCCACCAATAGAAATTTCAGTGGTTTTTTGAGACTTAAAAATTTAGTAATTTTTTCTTGTAATGATTTATAGTCAAGGAAATGAACTTCAGAAGATCTTGAAAGCTGATTTAAGCTTTTTTTATCGATATCTTGAGTAATTTGGAAAGGTTTTAGAATGTTTAGAATTTGGTCAGATGTTAGACCTAAAACAGACTCAGAATGAGCTGGGATAGCGCTTATTAAACAGATTATACTAACTTTTATGCATACACGGTTTTTCATAATAGGTTCCTCGTAAACTTTTTCGTAAATGTTTATTCGATTTTGTTAATGCAATGTCACGCCATGAAAATTGCCAGAAGTTGTTCATGATTAATTTCCTTATGTTAAATTGGTTTGGTATATGCATCTGATAATGCATGTTTTAATAATATAACGACATATATCATTAGGTCAATTGAATTTTTATATTATTCCTTATTTCGTATGAAGAATACTCAAAGATTTTTTTATGTATAAATCAATAATTTTATTTTTTAATACTTCTAATTCATCGATTCGTATATCAGGCTCTACTCCTTCATGACCTATCCTTTTTCCAAGGGGGTCATTTAAGAATGCAATTGAAATAATTACCCCGTCTTTACGATTAGGGAAAGAAACCATTTCTTTTGCAGTTGCACTTCCTGCTGTATTTTGACCAATAAGTGTTGCGTGCTTATTCGCTTTTAATGCAGCCGCAATAATTTCTGCTGCAGAGCATGTGTTTTTGTTTTGCAGAATAATCATAGAAAGCTTATTCAAACTATCAGGTCCTGATGAGCAAAATTTTGAAAAAACATCTTTTTTTTGCATTTCAACGACAAGGTGTCCATCTAAAAATTGACTAGCAATACCGATTCCTGCTTCAAAGCTGCCCCCAGGGCAGTCGCGTAAATCAAGAATAAGTCCTGATAGTTTTTTGTTGGTTTTAATTTTTTGAATATGATTACGTATTTCGTCAGCAGCTTCTTTGCTTACACAACCAAACTTCAAACAAGCAACATTCCCAAACCATTTTAATTCTGCGGTTGGCGGTGTGGAATGGCCCGGAATAATCTCTTTCGTGAGTTTTTGTCTGTTTCTTAAAAGTACAATGTCATATGTTTTTTTTTCTTTTATAAGATTTAGAAAATCATTCAGTTCAATATTTTTTAAAGATGATTTATCAAATTGCGTTAAAATATCGTCGGCCTTAATTCCAGCTGCATATGATGCTGATTTCTCAAAAACTTTTTTGACCAGCAAACCATCTTTGTGCTTAGTTAAAATCATTCCTAATTTTAATTCCCCTCCATCAACAGCTTCTCTTAAGGATTTGATTTGCATTTCATTCAAATAAGATCCGTGCGCATCTATTCCTTGAATTAACCCATGTATCATGCCTTGACGGAGTCTATCTTGATCAGGTTTTTCTGGGTATAGAGTATCAATAATTTCGAGGGTTTCATCTAGGCTGTCGTGTAAATCTTGATAGGGATTTGAGCAACCAATTAATAACAAAAAGAAAATGATAGATAATTTCATAGCTGTACGACCTTGTGATAAGGCTCAGGATCTAACGTTACATCATCATGCCACAATTGCAACTCAACTAAACATGGATTTTCTTCAGCGCAAAAACCCAGAGGTTCCCCTTGTATTAGTTTGTCACCCTTATTGACAAGGCATTTACTTAGGCCTGTAACAACGTAAGTAAAGTGCTGCTGTTTGATAAAAATAACAATGCTTCCATCTAATAAACCAATTGTGGATATTGAACCGTTATCAGGACAAAGAACAATGGCTCCTGCAAGAGGGGCCCATATTGTTTTTAATGAATTTTCTCGAATCCCTGCAACTGGAGTGATCCAATTTAACAAGTGGTTTGGCTTATTACTTGCTGTGCCCACAGGTAATTTTTTAATGCAATTCTGAATCGAAGAAATTTCATTAATTTTTGATGTATCTGACCAATATTTTAGCCCGTGTGATTGAGAATTTTGCTCAAATAATTTTATGTGCAACACATTTAACGCTTCAAGTTGTTTGATTAATTTTTGAATTCGTTCAAAGTCACCACTGGCATATTTTTTTTGATATTCTTGTGCATACTTTGTGTACAAAGGTACAAGCTCTTTAGTTTTTAAAGTTAGAAATGTTTTTTTTCTAACGTAATTATGTACTGCTTTTTCAGAAGGTAGTAGGGCAGTGCCAAACCCAAGTTGGTAACGTTTTTGTGCAAGATAAATTGCCCCTAATTGCTGTTGAATGTGAAAAAATTCTTGGTCAGTATTAGCTTTGTTGCTATTTATTTGAGTGTGCTGACTGTACAAAATGACAAGCTGTTGTTGGATGTTATGCCATTTTTGTACTTGTTCAAGCACTTCTGTATGTACTTCACAGCGAAGCGAAAAAAAACAAAAAAATATGAATAAGACTTTTAACATAGCAGTGAAGTGCCCGTCATTTCTTTTGGTTGGGTAATCTCCATTATGCTTAAAACTGTTGGCGCAACATCAGCAAGAGAGCCCGCATTTAAATGTTTAGCATTACCATTTACCAATACAAAGGGCACGGGATTACAAGTATGTGCTGTATGAGGTGTTGAATGATCTTTTTCTCGCATGCATTCGACATTGCCATGATCGGCTGTTATTAGAAGAGTCCAATTATGTTCTATGGCTTTTTGTTCTAAAGTTTTCACGCAAGCATCAACACAGTCTACAGCCTTATAAATTGCATCAATAACACCAGTGTGCCCAACCATATCAGTGTTGGCATAATTCACCACAATAAGACTAAGGTCGTTACGTTTCATTGCTTGGGTCACTGTTAACGTCACTTGGGCTGCTGACATTTCTGGTTGTAAATCATAAGTCGCAACACTGGGGGAAGAAATCATGCTTCGTTCTTCATATTGAAAAGGTTTTTCACGGCCACCATTTAAGAAAAAAGTGACATGAGCATATTTTTCAGTTTCTGCCACGCGTAGCTGCTTCAGCCCATGGCTTGCAACAATTTCACCAAGGCTTTGCTCAACAATATCTTTTGAGAATACAGACGGGATCAATAAATTAAGATCTTGTGCATATTCATTCATCGCTAAGGTTGGCCCAAAATCAATAGTTTTTCCACGGTCAAACTGACAAAAATCTTTAACTAAAAGACTACGTAAAATTTGTCGAACCCGATCTGACCTAAAGTTAATCATCCAAAGCCCATCACCATTTTGCATTCCAGTGTAGTTTTCACTAATTGTTGGAAGAACAAATTCGTCTGTAATGTCACTTTCATAAGAATCATGAATGGCCTGAACAGCATTTGAAAATTTAGGCGCATTTGCTTGCACTATTGCCTTATAAGTAAGCTCAATTCTTTCCCATCTATTATCACGGTCCATAGCGAAATAGCGTCCACCCAAAGTGCTTAAATGAATATTTGAATGTCCTTCAATTGCGCTTAAAAATTCACCTACATAGCTTGCTGCACTTTTAGGTGGAGTATCGCGCCCATCTAAAAATCCGTGCACGTGAACGGTAATTCCAGCATCACTTAAAAGCTTGGCAATTTCAATTATATGATTCATGTGTGAATGCACACCACCAGGAGATAGCAACCCCATAAGGTGGCAAGGGCGTTGCGTTTTTTTAAGTTGATCCATTGCATTTAGAACTTTTTCATTTGTTTTAAGTTCACTGTTAGATATGGCATGATCAATTTTTGGCAGGTCTTGCATCAATACGCGACCAAGACCTATGGTCATGTGCCCAACTTCACTATTTCCCATTTGCCCGTCAGGTAGGCCCACATAATGCTCTGAAGCTTGCAGTTGAGAGTTAGGATATTTTTGTAAAAGTGCTGGCCAATGAATGGCTGCTTTAATGCCGTTGTAGGCATCTTCCGGTCCAATTCCCCATCCATCAAGAATACATAGCACAACTTTTTGATTCACTAAAAAATAGCCCGTAATATTTCAATATTTGATAGCTTGATTTTAGCCTAATTTTTCCCTCTAATGCTAATGAATCAAACTTTTAACCGTGAGGAATTTATGAACACCATAATGATTCGACTACTTTCAGCTGTTAGCCTGGTCGTAGTAGCTATTTTAGGAGCTGATCTTTTAGCAGCAGAAACAACTAAAAAAGGCACTAAAGCTGCGAATCATGCAAAGAAGCATGAAGCAAAGCCAACAACACCAGTTGTGATTGCAGAAAAAAACATTAATGAAGTTGAAGCATTGCTTGGAAAAGCAGTCATTGTTGATGCACGTGGTAGTGGTGAAGAAGCGATAAAAGGAGCAATTTTCTTTGCAGCGAATGCTGACGATAAAGATATTCACGCCAAATTAAAAGATAAAACAGCTGAAATTCTTGTATATTGTGGAAGCGTAAGCTGTCCCGCAAGCATGACTTTAGCAGAGCGTCTTATTGGATTGGGATACACCAACATTGCTCATTATGCGGGTGGTATAAAAGAGTGGACTGAAAACAACAAGCCTACAGATGATACTAAAGAAAAAACTAAAGCATAAATTAGATTAAAGACACCTCGAAAGCAGCTGAATTCTCAGCTGCTTTTTTATAATGGAGAGCATGCATGAGCAACCCAATCGAAATGGAAAAAAGATTCCAAGTGCTGCCTAGTGATTTGGATGATTTTTTAAAAAATAAAAAATTTATTTCATCTAAACTGGTTGTTGATGAATATCTGGATACTTCTGATGGGTTGTTTTATCAAGACGGAATTTTCATAAGACTGCGCAATGGAAAATCATTAGATTTTAAATTTAACCCAGAGCACTTGGGCGTAAAAGATGTGAATGAGCATGTGACCTGCCATGAGTATAATGTAGCTTTGCCTTTTGAACTTTCATCAACTCACGTGTTTGAAACGCTAGCAAAAATGATTCCTATCAAGTGCCCACAACCTTACACCTATGATGAATTTTTAAAGATAAATAATTTAAAAACTCTTTTAGTTTTGGACAAAAAACGCACAACTTATGAAGATGATTTGTTTGTTATTGCCGTAGATGAGTTCGCAGATTTCGGAACATTCCTTGAACTAGAAGCTAAAAATAACAATATGCAAAAAGAAGCATTTTTAAACGAAGTTGCTATGGCAACTAAGGGTATGAAAGTAACTGAATTTAATTCAGGCTACATTGAATTACGGTTACGCCAAATTAATGAACTGCTCTACTTGAAAGGCAAGTATTTAATTGATTCAGATGTGGCAGCTTGAGTAACATTCCAACAATACAAACTGACGTTGTTGTCATAGGCGCTGGCGCTGCCGGACTTATGGCAGCTGCAATTGCAGGTAAGCGTGGCCGACGCGTTATGCTTATTGAGCACACATCTAAAGTTGGTGAGAAAATTCGTATTTCTGGCGGTGGGCGCAGTAACTTTACCAACCTTTTCGCATCGCCTAAAAACTACATTTGCACAAATAAGCATTTTGCAAAATCAGCATTGGCCAGATACACCCAGCATGATTTTATAAACCTAGTTGAATCGTACAATATTGCATATCACGAAAAGACATTAGGGCAATTATTTTGTGATGGATCCTCCAAACAAATTGTTAACATGCTGCTGGATGAATGTCAGCAAGGGCAAGTTGATGTTCGTCTTAATTGTACAGTCACAATAATTGAAAAGCATGATCAATTTGTGCTCACAACAACCGAAGGCGTAATTCATGCCGCGTCTGTAATTATTGCAACTGGTGGGTTATCAATTCCGCAAATTGGTGCTTCTGATTTTGGCTACCAAATCGCACGACAATTTGGCATTAAAGTGTTGGCCACGCAACCGGCTTTGGTGCCATTGAAAGTTGAAGCAGCAACCCTTCCTACATTTGCGCGGCTTAGTGGTGTTTCACAAAACTCAGTTGTTTCTTACAAAGACGTGCAATTTGGTGAGAATATATTATTTACTCACCGTGGGTTAAGCGGTCCGGCAATATTGCAAATTTCGTCTTATATGGAAAAATTTTCTATGGAAGAAATTGCAATTAACCTATTGCCAGATGTTGATTTGAAACATGAATTTGTTGCCCATAAAAATAGCAAGCAAACCGTTGCTAATTTTTTGAAGAACTATTTTGCAAATCGCTTTGTAGAAGTTATGGCTACCCACCCCGATTATGGGAAAGCAATTACTGACCTTAAAAACACTACGCTGTTTGATATAGCAAATGATATTCACCAATTCAAAGTCACTATTAATGGCAGTGAAGGTTACCAAAAAGCTGAGGTCACCGTAGGCGGGGTTGATACTGACGAATTATCATCTAAAACCATGGAAAGCAACAAAGTTCCCGGCTTATTTTTCATTGGCGAAGTTGTTGATGTTACCGGATGGCTTGGTGGATATAATTTTCAATGGGCCTGGTCATCAGGTTATGTTGCTGGACAATATTGTTAAGCATACACATTATTTATAAAAAACCTTGATTTTTTGAATATAGTTACTATATAAAGATTATTCAAAACAAAATAAGGAATTTTAAACATGAAGTTAATTAATTTATTTACGTTGATTGTGTTGTGCGTTTCACAAGTGCATTCAATGATAGATTCTGGACAAGTTGATCCTTTTGTAAGTGTTCCAGGCGCAAGACCTTTTGCAATTAAGCTGAAAGCTGACGTTGCAGCAGAATGCATGGAAAGCTTTCAAGCATTTTGCAAAGCTCAGCAAGTTGCGCGAGATAAAGCAGCAGAATACAAAGCTGTAGAATCATTTGCTAGTAGTGTGATTAGGACAACGACTGATTATCCAGATATTCATGCTCTTGACGGCATCAGAGAATGGATTAGTAAGCCTGCTAATGCAGGAGCAGCCCATACAGCTGGCATGGCTGGAGAAAGCAGAATTCTAACGGTTGATCTAGATACTTTAGCTGAGGTGCTGAATATAAGAGCTAAAAAGCCAGTTACTGCAGGTGAAATTGCTGAATATATTGCAGCAGCATCTCAAGCAAATGGACAAACAAAGCAATATTCTTTACTGAGGTTTTTTGCTCAGAGAATTTTAGGATATCAACAACATGAATTGGATTCTCTAAATTCTTGGTTGAGTGGAACTAATGCAACAGCTGCAGTGTCTTCATCGAGTGCGGCTTTAAAATGTGATATTTCTTTAATGTTCAAGTTAATTAGCGCAAGGGCTGGCAGAGATATTGCTGAGGAATTTGGTCACTTTGTTGAAGAATATAATGAAAAAGAAGGTCGAGTATTTTTAAAGCAAGATTTTGATGCATTTACCATGGGTTCAGGAACAGCAAGTTCTGGAATGCCGATGCATTTTGAGCATGCAATATTAATTGAAAATGGCATGGAAACAACTAAGCAAGCATTCCCAAAGGGATTTGACGTATCTATACCTTTGGCAGCAGTGAAGGATGAATTTCTTGGACGCTTAGTGCAGGAATGTGGTGGTGAGAGTAGAATTTATGGCCGTTTTATAATAAGAGGTCAAAGTGATTTTGTGAGTGCTGCTCATCGAGATTTAGCTACTGCTTCATCTATAGAAATTCGAGATGGTTTTATTTACCAGGGTGGAGAACTTCTAAATACAACTGATACAATTTGGGCTTTAAGCCATGAAGGTACTGTGCGTATTTATCCGCAAAAGCAATCTAGTGTCTTAGGATGTTCAAACCATCATTATCTTTTTCAAAAAGAGGGTGTGGGAATGCCAGTAGCTTGTGCTGGTCATCTAGAAGCCAATGGTAAAATTTCGAAAATTAATCGCTCGAGTGGTCATTATATGCCAACAGAGTTACAATTCATTCTAGCAATTACTCACTTGAATGCTCTAGGCATTATTGCTGATAATGTGATCTTGAATGAAAATTCGTATTCAACCGGTTATCGCACTCTAGCAGAAGCGTTATCTGTAGCAAGTATGATTGAACTAGGATAGAACCTCATACTTCTAAAATTACAAAAAAGTGATCGTTTGACGGTCACTTTTTTTCTATATAAAGTTGAAGAACTTTTTGTGTTCGGGAATTCGGTTAAAATCCGAAGCTGCCCCCGCAACTGTACGTTGGGAGCGCATTTTATTTTGTGCCACTAGAGCAATCTGGGAAGGTGAAAATGTCGCTATGAACAACCAGCCAGGAGACCGGCAAAAAGAGTGTCACTTTTTCTAGATTTTGGGGAGAGATCAGAAGGGTAGCCCATGGGTGACGCGCTTATATTGTGCGAACCTGTGGAGGCAATTCATTGCGCTTATTTTTATGTATTATTTTTGCGGCATCATTGCATGCATCAACCATGGTGTTGGCGCCTATTGTGGTAAGATCAAAAAAAGAGACATGCATGCCTAAATGGCAGTTTATAGAAGCATTAACATCTGGCTCGGCAACAAGTGGTTTTGAAGAGCAACAGATCAAGAACGTGCCCGGTGTTACGACTACAACTAGTGGAAACCCTGGGCAACTTACCACTATTAGTATTCAAGGATCGGCTTCAAGATACACCAAGATGCTTTGGTCAGGCTTAAGTATTAGTGAAACAGAAACGGATGCTGCATTGATTCCACTTTCAACAGGGAAAGCTGAAGTCGTAAAAGGCATACATTGCGCTGAATATGGAAACGGCGCTATTGGCGGTGTGGTTAATGTTATTCCATTTTCTATGCCAGAGGGTCAAAATGGCGGATTAAAATTTAGTGGGGGAAATTATGCCAAATCTGGTCGCTTATGGTGGAACCAAAAAGCCGATGGATTTTCCATTCAACAACACATAGAAAGCAGTAATTTCCATGGGAAAAATTCCATACCAAAAAGGTATCAGGCTAAGTATCCAACTGAAAAAAGTCCTGCAACAGAAAAGAAGTATTTCTTGAATCAGTTCGGGTTTGAAAATCATCACGCAAAAACTGCTATGCAAGTTGGTCTTATTAAGTCTGGGTCCACAGGAAGCAATATATATTTAGCGAGTCCTTATGATTCTAGATCAAAAAGAACTCTTCAGATTTATGCGCTTGATTTAGAAGGCAAATCTGAAACATTTCAGCCTTATTTGAAATTTTTGCATGCTAAGGTTATAAGGCAAGATTTTTCACCACATCAAACAAATGGTTCTTCTGGAGTTTTGCAAAACACAAAAGTCAAAATTGGCACCAAGATAAAATCTGATTCGCTGATTTTTGAACCAGTTGTAGAGCAACACCGCAGCGTTTTAAATCCTACTGGAGACAAGTTACAGAAGAACAATGAATATGCTTTTGCTCAAGGAATTCATTTAAACCAAGACACAATTCAGTGGAAAAATTGGGCACGTATTCATAAAGCAAATCATTTCAATTCTGCCTACGCATTTAGTTCAAGTTTGTTAAAAACCCATGATGATACTGAATTTTCAGCTCATATTGGTACAGGATTTCAATTACCTAATTTATATATGCTGAATGATAAAAAGAATGGCAATAAGAATTTGAAACATGAAACGGCTTATGGTGGTAATTTAGGCGTTGCTCAAAATACGAATGTGGGAACATTTAGCGTGCTTGTTTTTAGAACTGATCATAAACAACAAATTAATTACAAAAACGATAGATACGTTAATCTTAATAGGTCTCGCCAAAAGGGGTTTGAGCTTGGTTGGAAAAACCAAATTGGTTCTTGGGGAACGCAATTGTCGTGTATGTATGCTGAATCGCATAGCTTTAAGCCGAAAAAGACGCTCATGAATATTCCAAAAGTCACTGCAAACGGTCAAGTTTTTTATACAAAAGATGATATTATAACAAGTGTTGGTTGGCGTTATACAGGAAGTCAAACTCAACCAGATTTTGAGGAAACGTCTTCGCTAATTAAAAGAGGTGGCTACCCAGTATTTTTTGGAGATTTTCAATATAAGTTTAAAGAAAGTGCTACGTGGTTTGTGGCAGTTGAAAATGCACTAAACAGAAAAATAGAAAGCCCGCATGGATACAGGAATCCTGGATTCCAAATTAACACAGGGATAAGCATCACATGGTAAAAATGCGTTACTTGTTTATAGGTTCGGTTTGTGTTCATGGACTGCTTGCTTTGTCTATTGGGCAATACATTCAATGCACTGAGAAGCAAATACCGCAAATATTTTCGGTAACGTTGCTTACGTCACCAAAAGAAACAAATGAAAAGGTTTCTGTCCCGCTTAAGAAAACATCTATTAATGCGCGCGCAAATAAATCTTCCGTTGTTAATCATGCAACTATTGAAAATGCTGCTTCTGCACCGATTGTTATTTATAATCCCTCACCGGCATATCCAGCTTATGCCAAAGAAAATGGGAAAGAAGGCAGCTTTTCAGTAAAGCTTTTGGTAAGCTCTGCAGGAGTTGTTGAGGATGTTAAAGTGGTAGCCATCAAAGGAGACAAAGCTCTGTTCGAAGAAGAACTTCTTAAAACAATGAAGCAGTGGACATTCAATGTTAATGGCAAAGAAGCATCGTTTGAAATTCCTATTTCATTTCAGTTGGATTGATAGAGTTGAAAACCCCAAATTTCCAGGTACACTGTGAAAAGAACGCCGTCTTTCAAACTGTTGTGAAAAAATATTTTATTTTAGCCTTATTCATGAGTGTGTGCATTGCTGCAGAGCCACAAAAAAAAGACCCTGCAAACGATATTAAAATTAATGCTGATAATATGCAGTATGACACATCGCATCAACATGCTGATGCAAATGGTAACGTGATACTGACTTACCTTGTTAAAGGTTCTATGGTGACCTTGAAAGCTGAAAATCTTCATGCTGAATTTGATGACCAAGGCAACTTAACCACTGCAAAAGCTGAAGGAAAGGTTGAGATTGATTATGCCGAAACCAAACTGCTTGCAACCCAATGTGTGCATGATTTTAATGCTAATCATGCAGTTTGCACAGGGGATGATGTAACGCTTATTCAAGAAAAAAATGAAGTGCATGGTACAGAAGCTACTCTTGACATTGCGACGCATGTTTTTACAATGCAAGCAAGTCAGGAAGATCAGGTTACATGCATAGTGTATCCAAAGAAGAAGGAATAAGAACATAAGAACCCTAAGAGCTCAAAAATTAACGAAAACCTTTCAAAAACGCATGGTGTTGAAGGGCATTGACCTTAGCATTAGCACCGGTGAGGCCGTTGGCTTGCTTGGTCCAAATGGAGCAGGAAAAACAACTTCTTTTTCTATTATTACCGGATTAATTATGGCGGATTCTGGTCGTATTTTTTTAGATGAAAACGATATTACTGATATGCCCATGTATAAACGAGCACGAATGGGAATTAGCTATTTGCCACAAGATGCTTCAATTTTTCGCGGGTTAAATGTTGAAGACAATATTCGTGCAGCACTTGAGTGTGTAGAAATGGATCCTGATCATCAGCAAGAACGCTTAGAAGAACTGCTTGATGAATTTGGCATTACCCATTTACGAGAAGCACCTTCTGTGGCGCTTTCCGGTGGTGAAAGACGTCGTGTTGAAATAGCGCGTTCCCTTGCGATTAAGCCCGATTTCTTATTCTTAGACGAACCATTGGCAGGTATTGACCCAATTGCCGTGCAAGATGTTAAAGACATTATTATGCGTTTGAAAAACCACAATATTGGTATTCTTATAACTGACCATAACGTACGTGAAACCTTAGATGTTGTGGATAGAGCATATATTATTGCAGAAGGTCGGGTGCTTACCGAAGGTGACCCTGCCCATATTATTAATCATCCTGATGTTAGGCGCGTGTATTTAGGCGAGAACTTTTCTCTTTAGCTTTTTTACTTCTCTTGACAAAATCACTGTCAATTCACATATTTAAATTATCTAAATTATTCATAATGTGTGTCATGGATTATTCGTTTCAAAATTAAGTAACTGCGCAATTAGCGCTTTTCAATTATTGAAACGAGAATTTTATGACGACAATACAAATCAATCAGCTTGGTATTTCATTTACCCACAAAACTTGTTTTGAGGGTTTTTCAACCCATGTGCATGACGGAGATCGCATTGCGATTATTGGTCAAAATGGCAGTGGAAAATCGACATTACTAAAAACTTTGCTTAATCAAGTTGAGCCAAGTAGTGGGTCGATTCGTATTTCTGATGATGTTATTTTTGGATATGTTCCGCAAGTTATTTGCGAATTTGAAACCTTAAGCGGTGGGCAACGGCTAAATGAGGCGTTAACGCAAGCGTTATGTGTTAGTCCAAACGTTTTGCTGCTTGATGAGCCAACAAATTACCTTGATAGTAATAACAGAAAATCATTAATGCGCATGTTGCGGCAATATGCTGGAACGTTAATTGTGGTCACTCATGATGTTGAATTTTTAAATAACTGCATTGACACACTTTGGCATATTGATAATGGTAAAGTGCATGTTTTTAGAGGCAATTACGATGATTACATGCGTGAAACTAATATTAAGCGCGCATCAATTGAAGGTGAATTAGCACGACTAGATCGGCAGAAAAAAGATGCGCACCACGCGTTAATGAAAGAACAAGAGCGCGCTAAAAAAAGCAATTTGAAAGGTGAAAAATCTATTCAGGAAAGGAAATGGCCAACGGTTGTTTCTAGCGCAAAAGCAAATCGTGCTGCTGAGACATCAGGAAAAAAAAAGAAAGAAATTCATAATGAAAAAGATGATTTGCTTGAAAAACTATCATCTTTGCGATTACCTGAAGTCATCACGCCGAAATTTTCTATAAAAGCTGCGGATATAAGTGACCGTGTTTTAGTTTCAATAAGTGATGGATCAGTTGGTTATAAAGATAACGAGACTATAGTTCAAAACATAAATTTTTCACTGGATGCTAAAGCTAGAATTGCACTTCAGGGAAATAATGGCAGCGGAAAATCAACGTTTATTAAAGCTATTTTGGGCGATCAAAACATAATAAAAACCGGTGATTGGTATCTGCCGAATGATATCGGGTACCTTGATCAACATTACGCAACGCTAGATGCTGAAAAATCAGTGCTTGAAACAATTACAGAATTAGCTCCGACATGGACTCATGCTGAAGTGCGCCGTCATCTTAATGATTTTTTATTTCGTAAAAATGAAGAGGTTCATGCAAAAATTCATCAGCTATCAGGGGGAGAAAAAGTAAGATTAAGCCTTGCGCAAATTGCTGCAAAAACTCAAAAGCTTTTGATATTAGATGAAATCACCAACAACCTAGATTTATCAACAAAAGAGCATTTGTTGGAATTTCTCAATGCATATCCAGGCAGCTTTATTATTGTGTGTCACGACGAGGGATTTTTAGAAAAATTAAATCTGGATGATACATACCTAGTGAAAGAGAAATTATTAAAACTACTGCGAATTTCTTGTTTCAAGCCAGCGGGCAATAAGTTTTTCTGCTTGTTCGTTGGCACATGTTATAACTTTACGATCAACAGCTCCATTTTCGTTTAATGAAATGGCCCCGATGAAATTTACACCTTGTGAAATGACAAGGCTTTTATCTTGAATAGGTTCTTCATTCATAAAATTTCTGTAGGCTTGTTTTTCGCTTTCTAGCAAAACAAATACCATTGATAAACCATTGTAATTTGCAGTGCGTAAAATTTCTTTAATTAGCCGATCTTTGCCCATGGTGTATTGGTCAGGTTCAAACCGATGTTGCGCGCCAAGTTTTTGTTTTAAATTTTCATATGCTATGCGGGCTGCTGCATTTTGAATTAAGGTGTCACGAAATAATAAATCCTTGGCAATTTCATCGTGTCCTCTGTCCCATACATGTAAGTGATGAGTACGTGGATCACCTTTTGCGAACAAGCGTCTCAGTGGCATACCGTATTCACCTAATGCACTATACCCGATTGCAGCTAATGTTTCATTCGATTGATTGACCTTAGAAATATCTTCAACTTCAATGGTAATATCGATGATTGGTTTTGCCATAAGGTTGGGTACTGATGTGCTGCCTTTGTGGTAAATATTGATGGCTAAATCGCCAAAGATTTCTTTTAAAAGTTCAGCTTCTTGAGAAAATAGTTGAGGCCATTGCGGGTTATAATCTGAAAGTGTAATTTCTCGCATGCTGACCATTCAATTGATATTTATCAATTCATCCTATTTTTTAAAGGTTCTAAACACAATACAATTTAAAGATACAGACAAAAAATAGTTGAATTTTTCGTGATTTCCTTATATTATATCAATGTTTTAATTCGTCTGTTTATATTCGTGAAATACTATATAAAATATCTATTGTTTATTTCTTTATTTCTTTCTAAAATTTTCCCCGTAGGAGAGTTCATTGAAAATGCTGTTATTATTGTGGGCAACAATCGCACGGCAGGACTGATGCTGAAAGAAATAGCCCCAATTGTTAAGCAATCAGAGGCTGATTTTACTTATGAGAATATACCTTTTTTTCAGGAAAAACGAGTTATCAGTATAGATACAGAGCCTTGCGTTACGGATAATGAGCATATACAAGCAGATTTTATAACCACTCAAGTGTTTGCTTCAGCTTCTCAAGACACAGTTATATTTGAGTGGTTTCCTCTTGCATCAAAAGATACAGTTACAAATCCTAAAGCTACACATTTTACGACTGAAGCTTTAAAAAAAGCATTTGCAATTTTAAAACCAGGAGGATGTTTATTGATTGATAACCACCCCTTTTTTGCACTAACAGGAGCAAATGAAATAGCTACGCAAATACACAACCCCTTTGCATTAATTTTAGGAATAGATGAATACGCTAAAATTCAAGCTGCTATTGGTGATCCCCATTACAAGCCTGAGAGAGGCGTCACTTTTTATTCAGAGGAAGCCTTTTTGAATTCTTTAAAGCTTGTTGGAACCATATTTAAACAAGACGAGACAACCATAAGAAACACTCTAAAAAGTTTAACGGATGCAGCGTATAATCATCTGGTGGCCCATGCAATTAATAACTTATTGGAGACTATCTTACAAAACCCCCAAGGTTATATGTTTCTTTGGGGATATCACGCTTATGCACGAGCAACTCTTATGAAAAAATGTTTAGAAAAAATAGGATTTGATATTAGTGGTACTCAAGTTGAATTTGTTGAAGAAAATCCCTTTAACAAACGTAAATGGGCTTGCTTGATACGGGCAGTTAAACCTGTGAATAATGCGAATTTATTAGTCAACTAAAAATTACACCATTAGTTCTGGTTTTACATGTTTCTCAAACTCGGAACGGCTCAACAAACCTAACTGTTCTGCTGCATCTGCTAGAGTTATATCTTCCAGCAATGCTTTTTTAGCAACTTTAGCCGCGTTGTCATAGCCAATAATGGGATTTAGGGCTGTGACCAGCATTAAAGATTTGTCTAAATTGTCTTGTAGCTTTGCTGCGTTAACAGTAATGCCTTCTAAACAATTGTGGGAAAAGCTGTTGCTAGCATCTGCCAATAACCCAATTGATTCAAGTACATTATGGATAATAACCGGTTTAAAAACATTCAATTGAAAATGCCCCTGACTGCCTGCAATGGTAACAGTTGTATGATTCCCCATAACCTGACAGCAAACCATTGTCATAGCTTCAGCTTGAGTGGGATTAATCTTTCCAGGCATAATTGAAGATCCTGGTTCATTTTCTGGCAAATGAAGCTCGCCAAGGCCGCACCTTGGTCCAGAAGCTAGAAACCGAATATCATTAGCAATTTTCATGAGGCTTGTAGCAATAACATTTAAAACGCCTGAAACTTCAACAAGGGTGTCATGACAAGCTAACGCTTCAAATTTATTAGGGGCACTAACAAAAGGTAGCTTAGTGTAGCTAGCAACAGCTTTAGCAAAAGCAGCGGGAAAATCTTCTGGGCAATTAATACCAGTGCCTACAGCTGTACCCCCTTGGGCTAACTGTAAAAGCCGTGGCAAGACGCAATCAAGACGATCTAGGTTGTTACTTATTTGCATAACAAAGGCAGAAAATTCTTGAGATAGTTTGATGGGGGTCGCGTCTTGCAAATGGGTGCGGGCAACTTTTATGTATTTTTCAAATTCGCAGGCCTTTTTATGAAATGTATTTTTCAAATTACTAAGGGCTGGTTTTAGGTCATTTGATATGGCAAGAACGGTTGCAATATGCATAGCCGTTGGAAAACTATCATTCGATGATTGACCATAATTAACATGGTCATTCGGGTGCACAGGCTGTTTTGAGCCTAGTGAAGAGCCCAGTAATTCATTTGCACGATTCGCTATAACCTCGTTGAGGTTCATATTTGTTTGGGTTCCAGAACCAGTCTGCCAAATAACTAAGGGAAAATGATCGACAAATTTTCCATCTATAATTTCATCGCAAGCTTGCACAATAGCTTTTGTTAAGGTTCCATCTATTTTTTTAAGTGAAAAATTAGTTTGTGCGGTGCAGCGCTTTAAAATAGCAAATGCCTTAATAAATATGGAAGGCATTTTGTGACTACCAATTTTGAAATTATACCGAGAACGTTCTGTTTGAGCCCCCCCAGTAAGCATCATTTGGAACTTCTACTGACCCCATAGAATCATGTTCTGTGCGTGTTATCATAACTTAGCTTCTAATATTTTGATGACATCAGCTACATGGTCTTTAACACTGACCTTACGCCATATGTGAGCAATTTCACCATTCGGCGTAATTAAAAAGGTTGAGCGTTCAATACCAAAATATTTTTTGCCATACATGCTTTTTTCAACCCAAACACCGAAAACGTCGCAGAGCTTTCCATCTGTATCGCTCAAAAGATCAAATGGAAAATTGTATTTAAAAATAAAATTAGTATGGCTTTTAGAAGAGTCTTTGGAAATTCCAAATACTTCGCAACCTAGCTTTTTTAAATGATTATTTGAGTCACGAAAATCGCAAGATTCTTGAGTGCAGCCGGGGGTATTATCTTTTGGATAAAAATATAATACCGCCCAGTGACCTTTTAATTGATCTGATGAAACAATCACATCATGCTGATTAGGAACAGCAAAAGCAGGAAGTGGATCACCAATTTTTAACATGCTAATCCATCATTTGAGCAAGCATTTCTTGATTGGTTTCAATCTTATGCAGTTCTTTTAATGCATTAACAGTTGCTGAAGAAATATCCGCTTGAATCATGTTATCTAGATTAACTGAAAACTTTTGTTTATCTTCCTTTGTGACTTTTGAGTGACCAGTTTTTTGTAGCATTACAACAGTGAATCCACCTTTGTCATTACGTCCAGCAGTAGCAGCTTCAGGAGCTAACATAAATGCTTTTTCAGCTAGAGGAACAGGAAGAAGATCTGCGGATTTTCTTCCCTGCTTGCTTAGTTCAATTCTTGAAAGAGTATGGTTTGCTGATAAAGTTAAGTTGTGTTTTTTAACCAAAGCATTCAAAAGTGTGAATGACTTTGCTTCTGATGCAATAGATGAAGCAAGCTTAGATACTGACTCAAGTCTTTGCTCAGCTTCCCAGTCGCGCTGTACTTTATGTGCAATGTCTGCAAAAGCTGGTGCATGTGCTGGGCTTACTTTTGTTACACTTAAAACAAAGGCACCTTCTCGGGGCACATCAACAAAACCACTATCTAGACCTTGCTCAACTGTAAATGCTTTTTCTAGCATTGATACATGCATAGCAGTTGGTTTGGCAAACACTGGCTTGCCCTCAAGATTTTGACCTTTTGCATTGATATTTTCGAAAGTGTGTACGACTAGTTTCATTTTTGCTGCAACATCAGCCAATGTTTGTCCTGAAGCGATAGCATCGTCAATTTGACTACGAATTTCGTCAAGTTTCCCTGATTTCTGTTCTTGAATAAGCATGGATTCTATTTCATTTTTAGCTTCTTCAAATGTCGCAGTGCGTGGATGTTCAATTTTTGTTACTTGGAAAATATGGAATCCAAACCCGGTTGGAATAATTTTCGTGCAATTGCCGGATTTAAGCGCAAAAATTTCTTTTGCTGCAAATTCAGGAATTTGTTCTTTTACAACTAGGCCTGGTTCTTCAAGCTCTCCTTCAGGTATTTCTTTTAAAATTTTAGCAAATGACATGCCCTTTTTAGCCAATGCTAAAGCTTTTTGAGCATTGTCTTCTTGTGCATAGGTTAACCGAGCAATGTTACGTCTTTCAGGAAATTTTAAATTTTCTTTTTGTGCATTGTAAGACTTACGAATTTGTTCATCCGTAATGCCAAGAATGTGGCGGAGTACTTTAGTGTCTAGCACAAGTGCTGTAATGCTACGCAATTCTGGAATAGTATATTTATCTTTGTATTGTTCGTAAAAACTCTCAAGTTGCTCGTGAGTGGCAGGGTGATCAAGTTTAATTTTAGATGCGTCAATTTCTACAAAAGCAAAAACTTTTTCGCGAGTAAGGGCATCAACCAAATTATTTTTATATGACTCAGGTAAATTGACCCCAATGGTTATACTTGCAAGTAATTGCTGACGTTGCATGCTTAAACGCGCCTCTTTTAGAAACGCGCGCTCATTCATTCCTTGTTGCTGTAATACACTTAAGAACTTATTTGCGTCGAACCTGCCGTCGGTTTGAAAAGCGGGCATTTTTTGAATTTGTTCTTTTAAAATTTCATCAGAAGCGCCCAAGTTCATGCGGTCAAGTTCATCGCTAAGCACTAATTGACTAACAAGTCTGTTTATTACAGAAGTATGCATGCCAATCTCTTTCAATTGCTGTGCAGTAACTTGTCCTTTTGTCATTTCATTAATACGAGCCCTTTCCTTTTGAAGATGATGGGAAAGCTCTTCCCGGCTAATGTCATGTTTTCCAACGGTTACAACAGGGCGGTGAGCAAAAAATTTGTAGATAATATCGCCGATGCCCCACAATCCAAAACTCAGAACAATGAGCCAAAGCAATATTTTAACAAACCATTTGTGGGCATGATCACGAAATACTTGTAGCATATACACATAACATTTATAGATTTCAACCTACTAACACTACTGAAAAACAGCGCGTTCGGCAAGATTAAGCATTAAGGAGAAAGTGATGCAAAAATGGGTTGTGGCAAATTGGAAGATGAATGGTTCAAAAAACCTTCTGAATGAATACAAAAAGTCCTTTAAAAACCACAAAAAACTTATTGTTTGTCTTCCATCTATTTATTTAGGAGAACCTTCTGGTCTAATTTTGAGCGCACAAAATATTCATCAGCAACTTAAAGGTGCTTATACAGGCGAAATCAGTGCGTCAATGCTCGTTGAATTCGGCGTAAAATATTGTTTAGTGGGGCATTCTGAAAGACGCCAGCACTTTCATGAAACAAATAGTGATGTGCGTGCAAAAGCAGAAACATGTTTGGAAGCAAATATTACGCCGATTATTTGTATAGGTGAAACCCTAGAGCAATACGAGGCGAATCAAACCACTGAAGTGCTTGAGCGGCAGTTGGCAGAGTGTTTACCAAGTAGATCGGGCTTTTGGATAGCCTATGAGCCTGTATGGGCAATTGGCACAGGCAAAACACCAACAACAGATGAAATTTCAGAGGTTCATTTGATGTTAAGAGAAAAATTACCAAACACCATATTGCTATATGGTGGCTCGGTTAATGGTGATAATGCAGCAACGATCTTTGCTATACCAAACGTTGACGGCGCCTTGGTTGGTGGTGCTAGTTTGGATGTGGCCGCTGTTGCAGTTATTTTGAAACATGCCAGATAAAAAAAATTATGCTAGAATCAAAGAAGGGTTTTGTGAAGAAATAATTATGACTATTGCGTTTGTGTACCCGGGGCAAGGTTCCCAGATTATTGGAATGGCGAAGGATTTATATGATAATTTTGCCGTTGCTAAAAATGTGCTTGATGCCGTTTGTGATGTGCTAAAGCAGGACTTGAAAACGATAATGTTTGAAGGACCGGCTGATGAATTAACATTAACAGAAAACACACAGCCGGCGTTACTTGCAGCAAGCATGATGGCGCAAAAGGTGTTAGAAGCAGAGCTTGGAAAACCTATTCAGAGTCTGGCGAGTGCTGTGGCTGGACACTCTTTGGGTGAATATTCTGCATTAACGGCAGCAGGTGCTTTTTCAGTAGAGAATGCAGCTGTTCTTGTAAGATTGCGCGGTAATGCTATGCAAAAAGCTGTGCCAGTTGGGCAAGGGGCCATGGCGGCAATTCTTGGACTTGAAATGGCTCAGGTAGAAGAGCTTTTACGTAATGTTCCAAATAAAAATTGGGTTGCACAGATTGCTAATGATAATTCCCCAGGGCAAATAGTGGTGAGCGGTCATACCGAAGCAATTGCTTGGATTATTGAACAAGCAAAAGAAAAGGGCGCAAAGCGAGCTCTTCTACTGCCCGTGAGTGCTCCGTTTCATAGCTCACTTATGGAGCCAGCAGCACTTGTAATGGAGAAAGCTTTAAGTACTGTTAATACGAATCAACCGAAGGTTAACGTGTATGCAAACGTGACAGCTATGACTGTAGATCACCCTGCAGAAATCGCACCGCTTTTGGTTGCACAGATTACTGGAAGAGTGCGGTGGACGGAATCGATTAGCAACATGCACAAACGCGGCATTAATACCTTCGTTGAAATAGGTACGGGCAAAGTGCTTTCTGGTTTAATTAAACGTATTACTCCAGAAGCTAATGTTTATAATTTCGGCAACAAGGATGAATTACAATCTGTTACAGCTTTATGGTCGTAATGTGATTATCGTCTACACAACAGTTGAAAAACTTGAGCAAGCTGAGAATATTGCGCAAATTCTTTTGACCGAACGCTTGGTTGCGTGTGCAAATATGTGGCCGATTCATTCAATGTATACTTTCAATGGAAAGTTGGTGAAGTCTGCTGAGATTGGTGTGTATTTAAAAACAGGTGTTGATCGTCAAGACGCTGTCTATAACCGATTGGTTGAGCTTCACCCTTATGAGTGCCCGGCAATTATAACCATGAAGATTGACCAGGCGCACCTGCCATTTGTGCATTGGGTACACGAACAAACGGGTAATTAGATGTTATTATTTGATGACATGCCACCATTTGCACAAAAAAATGAGACAGGGTTTTCATTTTGGGTAAAGGTTACCCCCAAGGCTTCTAAGAACCGGATCGGTGATTTGGTGGATGCTACCATGGGGCGCAAAATGCTTAAAGTTTATGTAACATCACCACCTGAAGACAATCTAGCTAACATTGCCGTTATTGAAGTGTTAGCTGAATATCTACACAAGGCAAAATCAAAAATTCAAATTATTAGTGGCCATACAATGCGAGAAAAACGTATTCAGATTTTGACATAAGCCAACGCTTTTTTAAACATGGTCGGCAAACCATAGTTGCCTAAATTGCTTAACGCTGTCCATTGCCCGTTATTTGTATTCGCTACAAACGTTTCCCACAAGGTTAACTCTAACTCAAAATGAGTAAAAATATGGCGTACCGTTCCAATATGCACCCATTCAGATTTTATCGGATATTGCACAACGGTTTGTTCACTAGAAAATTCGCTAGAAGGAAATTGATACATACTAGCAAGCAAGCCTTTTTCGGGGCGTTTTTCAATACATACTTGGTTTTTATGACGCATAATAAAACTGTGACCAAAGCGCTTTGGTCTAGCTGTTTTTGCGGGCTTCAAAGGTAATATGTTTTGCAAATCTTTGGAAAAAGCTAAGCAGTTGTTTTTTAAAAAGCAGTCGGCACACTTAGGGTTTTTTGATTTGCAAAGGGTTGAACCTATATCCATGAGAGCTTGGCTTATCGCGCCAGAATGATCACTGTGCGCTAAGGAATCAGCTATTTCCTGAATTTGTATTTTTTGAATTTTTCCAGACGATGATACCGCGAACAAACGACAAAGTACGCGGTTTACGTTGGTATCAATAGCAATAATGGATTCACCAAAAGCAATGCTAGCAATAGCTGCAGCAGTGTATGGCCCTAATCCGGGCAGTGTCATTAATTCGTGATAAGAATTTGGCAAATATCCATGATATTTATCGGCAACAATTTTTGCGGTTTTGTGCAAATTACGTGCACGTGAATAGTACCCCAAACCTTGCCAACATTGCATAAGCTCATCTTGCGAAGCGGCGGCCAAGTCTTGAATTGTTGGCCAACGTTCTAGAAATTTAGAAAAATATCCTTTTACGGTAGCCACAGTTGTTTGTTGCAACATAACTTCGCTAACAAGGATGTGGTAGGGATTAACTGGCTGTTTTCTCCAGGGTAAATCCCGCTGATTTTCCTCGTACCAATTGATTAATTTGGTTTGAATCAAAGGGATTTGTGATAACAACTGCGTCATTAACTTGATTTTTAAACCATGTCATTTGGCGTTTAGCATACTGTCGAGTTGTTTGTTGAAGCAAGGAAATCATTTCTTCCTTGGATATTTCTTTGGCTAAATACTGCCAAATTTCTCTAACACCGATTGCTTTGCAGACTGGCGCATCAAGCGTTACTTTTTGTTTTAATGCTTGTACTTCTTGCACAACTCCTTCGTCTAGCATTCTGATGACTCGAGCATTAATAAGGTTGTATAGCCTGTCTTTTTCAGGCATTACCACAATAAATTTTTTGATCTGCTTAATAAGTGGTTGTGATTTTCCTTGGAATGATTTGATTGATTGTCCTGTTTGTAACATGACCTCCAAAGCGCGCCCCAGTCGCTGGCTATCATTTTGGTGAAGATGGTTTTTGATAATTGGGTCGTGCTTAATGACTTCTTCGTAGAAATCTTCTTTTGACAAATTGCTTTGTAATGCGCGCACTGATTTTTTGATTTCATCAGAAATGTTAGGCATGGGGGAAAGCCCCTGAATGAGAGCATTTAAATACATACCCGTGCCCCCCACAATAATTGGGGTTTTTTGGCGTTTAATAACGTTATCAATTGTTGATTGAGCAAGCTGGGTCCAGTCTTGCACGGTCGATTTTTGGTCATCATGATAAATTCCAAACAAATGATGTCTGGTTTGTGCAAGCTCTGCATTGTCTGGTGAAGCTGTTAAAATGGGGATGCTTTTATAAAGCTGCAGACTATCGGCATTAATAATTTCACCATCTACATGATGTGCAAGCCATAGTGCTAATTTTGACTTTCCACTAGCTGTTGGACCACCAATAATGAAGCACACGTTTTCTAACTAACCTTTTCTATGCGAATCATGTTTGTGCCGCCTGATTGCCCAAAAGGCACGCCAGCGGTTATGACAACATAATCATCAACTTGTGCAAAACCTTCTTGCTTAGCGAACGCACTAGCAGTTTCAACCATTTGTCCTATTGAAAAAATATCATCAGTCAAAGCTGGGTGCGCTCCCCAAACTAACGTAAGCTGTCTGGAAGTTTTCAAAACTGGCGTCAGCGCCAATATATCGCAATGGGGGCGTTCACGAGCCGCATGAAATGCCGTACGACCTGTTTCAGTAAAGGTCACCATTAATCCACTACCTATAATGCCCACGGCAGAACGCGCTGCGGTCGTTACAGCATCGCTAACAGTAGGTGAAGGCAATGTATAACTGTCATCAAGCATTTTTTGGTAAAAAGGATCTTTTTCTGTGCGTTGAATAATGCGATCCATCATCGAAACAGCTTCTATAGGGTAATCACCCGATGCTGATTCCGCTGAAAGCATAACCGCATCAACACCGTCGTAAACAGCTGTTGCCACGTCTGATGCTTCTGCACGAGTAGGGGTTGGTGTATGCACCATTGAATCTAGCATTTGCGTAGCAACAATAACGGGCTTGCCCAGACTACGGCAAGTACGAATAATTTGACGCTGTATAACGGGCACATCTTCCGCAGGCATTTCCACACCTAAATCACCACGAGCAACCATAACCGCATCTGACAAAGTCACAATTTCTTGTAAATACTGTATGGCCATAGGTTTTTCAATTTTAGCGATCAATTTTACTTTTTTACCGACAAGTTCGCGCGCCATAATCAGGTCATTTGGCTGTTGAACAAATGACAATGCAACCCAATCAACGCCCAATTCCAGTCCAAATTTTAAATCGATGATATCTTTTTTAGTCAGCGCATCAATTGGCAGCACCACATCGGGGACATTCACCCCCTTACGATTGGAAAGTTCGGTACCTGACATCACAATAGTTTCAGCAAAATCAGGACCACTTTTTGTAATTTTGAGTCGAACCTTACCGTCGTCTAAAAGTAAATCAACATTTTCTTTAAGAACTTGAAAAATTTCAGGGTGCGGCATGCACACACGATGATTATTTCCAGGTGTGCTGTCCAAATCAAGTAAAAATGTTTGCCCTGGTTTTAAAGAAATTTTTGTATTAGAAAAAGTTCCAATGCGCAGTTTTGGTCCCTGCAAATCAAGCAAAATACCAATTGGTCGTTTGAATTCCTGTTCAATTCTTCGAATAATTTTATAATTTTCCGCATGGCTTTCGTGTTCACCGTGGGAAAAATTCAGACGAAAAACATCTGCGCCTGCTATAAATAATGCTTTGATTTGTTCATAGTTTGACGAAGCCGGACCTAAAGTAGCAATGATTTTAGCTTTACGTTGCCTGCGCATGATGATTTTTCAAAAGATTCCTTCATTCATTATTTCAAATGCCTGCCAAAAAACAAGAGGGAAGAGTCAATTAACCACATTATAATAGTTTTTTAATGTATTGAACGCGTTAGAGACAGATGAGGTTTTTGATTATGTTTTATTATTAGTCGCAGTTTATTTGATCATTATGATAATACTGACTGGATCCCCACGCCCTTTTCAAGGGCTCAGGATGACAATGTTCCCCGTCTTCATGAGGGGCCAACGACGACGTAATGATCCAGTGGAGTAATTTTTTATTACAGAAACTAAAAATCCCCAGTCAGAACGAACTGACCGGGGATAATTGTAGTAACTATTAGTTCAGAAAATTATAGAGCTGTACCAACAGTGATAGCGCGAGCCCAAACCGCTCCGTTACCTAATTTTAAAGTTGAACCTGAGTCAAACTTCAAGCTACCTTCTGATGCTGAACCGTTCCAATGGTTGAAGAAGTCAGTGTTAGCACCAACTAAAGCAGCAGCATATGCAGGAACTGATACGCTAGCATCTACCAAAAGTGTTGCGCCAGACTGAATCTCATTTACACCAGCACAGTATCCACCAGACATAGCTGATTTTAATTCTAGAATACCAGCAACAGTCACAGCAGGTGCGCTTGCAGCAGGCATTTTATCGCCAGATGCAGCACCAACTGCTACAGTAGCAGCTGACTCAATAACCATAGCTGAAGTACCTGCAGATAAGTCACCACCAATAGTTAGCACTTTGCTTGCAGCTGCGCCTACTGTTAGAGCCGCACCAGAAGGTGCACCCACTAGACTAGTGTCAAGAGTACATAAAAGTTTACCAGCTGTAGTCATAGTAAGAGCTGGAACTGAAGCACTAGCTGCATTAATTTCAAGAATGTTATTAGCATTTGTATCAAAAGTTACTGCAGCTGGCATAGCGTTTGCCGCGTTAATTTCAACTTGTCCGTTAGATAATGTTAAGGCAGTTAGAGAAGCGTTGTTACCAGATAGAATTGCTTCACCAGTACCTATTTTTGATGCTGTTCCAGCGATTGCACCACTAACCGTTGCAACGTCTGATCCTGCAACTTCAATAACTAGATTTGAAGCAAAACCAGCTGATGAAGCAACAACTGTAAGCAAACCCAATGTCAATTTTTGAATAGTTTTCATAATGTAATTCCTTTTCAAATATAAAATGGTTAAAACTAATAACAATTATTAATTTATATTATTGAGGTTAATAAAAGGTTAATTATTAGTAATAAAATTACTTGAAGAGTGATTATTATTTTGATATACATTATTTTATTTATTGAAATACGGAATTTATAGAACTGGATTCGGTGGTCAAGCCCACTAGATTTATATAGCGGAATTGTTTGACTGGACCCTCACGCCTGCGTTGCAGGCTCAAGGAGACGGTGGGGCGGCGTCATCCTGAGCCCTTGAAAAGGGCGTCGGGATCCAGTGAATGATATTCATTACTATAAAATCCAATGAATCTATGCAATTATCTTTTCTTAAAGAAACTCACTAAGAAAAAATATACGTCTATCTTTTCTTTAAATAGTTGACTAAGAAAGAATAACCATTTATCTTATTCCTTAATAGTGTCATAAAGAAAAGATAATGCTTAATAGTAGAATTGGCACATACGCAAATCATAATATTGCAGGTGAGATTTATAGGTCTTACATTCCCCATAAATTACCGCCCAAACCCGATATTGACCTAACAGTCTTGCACTCTAAATTAGAAAAAGCGAATCAGTCTTTGGGGGAACTAAATGGTATCGCCAAAACAATTCCAAACGCAGCGCTTTTCACATACATGTATGTGCGAAAGGAGGCATTACTGTCATCTCAAATAGAAGGAACGCAAAGTTCATTTTCTGACCTTATATTGTTTGAAAATAGCCAAAAACCAGACATTTCAATTGATGATGTTGAGGAAGTTTCTAATTATGTAAAGGCCCTAAATTTTGGCTTGAGCCAATTGCAAAAAGGTTTTCCATTGTCTCTGCGTTTGCTGCGTGAAATTCATGGAATTTTGTTACAAGGAGGCAGAGGCGCTAAAAAACAACCAGGTGATTTTAGGACATCTCAAAATTGGATTGGTGGTACAAGACCAGGGAATGCTTTATTTGTATCTCCTGCTCCTGAGCATTTAATGACAGCATTGAGTGATTTTGAAAAATTCTTGCATGATAAACAGTGCAATTTGCCCATGCTTGTTAAGGCTGGTCTTGCTCATGTGCAATTTGAAACTATTCACCCTTTTTTGGATGGTAATGGGCGTTTAGGCAGATTGCTAATTACTTTATTACTTCACGAATGGGGAATTCTCAACGAACCAATTTTATATTTAAGCTTGTATTTAAAGCAAAACCGCCAGATGTACTACGAGCTTTTGCAAAGAATGCGAGTAGATGGTTGTTATGAGGTGTGGTTAGAGTTTTTTTTGGATGGAATCTTGCATTCAGCAACGCAGGCCATAAACACTGCGCATCAATTAAATGCTTTATTTGAAGAGGATCTTGCTAAAATTAACGCACTTGGACGAATTAAATATTCTTGTATCAAAGTGTGGGAATACATGAAAAAACTACCGCAAGTAACAGTGCCATTATTATCGCCAGCACTAGGGATGAGCGCGCCTACAGCCAGAAGTTGCTTAAGTATTTTAGCTGAAAAAGGAATTTTAAAAGAAATCACCGAAATGCAGCGAGATAAAATATACGTGTACAAAAACTATTTGTATGTCTTAGAAAAAGGAACTGATCCGTGTGGGGCTTCCCTATGATTTGTTGTTTAACAACAAGAAAGCGGGTATCCATAATGATAAGTATCAATAATAAAAAATCCCCAGCTAGAACGAACTGACCGGGGATAATTGTAGTAACTATTAGTTCAGAAAAATTATAGACCTGTACCAACAGTGATAGCGCGAGCCCAAGTAACACCATTACCTAGTCGTAGAACAGCTCCTGAGTTGAATTTTAGAGTGTCATCAGGATCGTTGCCGAACAAGTCTCCCGAATCACCAGCTGCAGGTACTGTAACGCCATCAACCACTTTAAGTACGCCAGCACTTTGAATTGTGGTAATGCCAGGAACACATTCTGCAGCGGGGCTTGCTAAAATTTCTAGCATACCACTAATAGTGTGAATACCATCAGTAGATTTGTTCCCAGCGCCACCAACTTGCAAATTAGCAAGTGTATCTACTGTTATTGGAGTAACAGATGTACCCATGTCAGCTGCAACAACAAGATTTCTGATAGAAGTAAGACCATCTATAGTTAGAGTTGCAGCGCCAGCAGGAGCAGCAGCCCATGAAAGGCTAGCAACGTTTAACAAGACTTCTCCGCTTGCAGACATAGTAAGGGCAGGAAGTGCTACTGTAGCATTGTTAACCTTTAGAATGTTATCTGCATTTAAATCAAAAGTAACTGCAGATGGCATGCTTGATGCACCAGAAACGTTGAATTGACCATCAGTTAATTGCAAAGCAGCAGATACAGCACCTGAAACGTTAGCAATACCATTACCAATTTTCTGAACTGTGGCAGCTGTAAGTGCGCCAGTAACATCTGCACTTTCGCCTAATGTTACAACGTCAAGAACTAGAGTTCCAGAAGCAAAGCCTGATGTTGCAGTAGCTACAACCGTAAGTAGACCCAATGTCAATTTTTGAATAGTTTTCATAATATTATTCCTTTTAAAAATAAGATTCATACAAATTAATAGTTAGTATTGACACCAACTATAGTTAAATATAAATACTTAATATTAATAATTAATAAATATTTTATTAATATAAAGTAAATATATAAATGAAATTATTACGGATTATTACTGTATTTATTTTTTATTGTGAATTTCTATCGTTTGGCTACGCCAAACGGCTATGCCGTTGCGAGAGCCATAGGAAAATTCGAGAAGATGCCCCAACTACAGTTTCCCCTATGGCTTGACCATAGGATCCACTGAGTAATTTCCAGATACTTGAGTAATAAATAAAAAGATTAATCTTTATATGTACGGTGACTGCACCATAAACCACGCAGCCATTTTTAAGTTGGGCGTTTACTTATTGGTAAGGTTTACTATGTACTATAAGACTTATGAAAATAGGACAAAGCATAGAAGCAAGGGTTTCAACAACCCTAGCCATGACCCCCAGACTGCAGCAA
This sequence comes from Candidatus Odyssella sp., assembly GCA_020726185.1. Classification (GTDB taxonomy): domain Bacteria; phylum Pseudomonadota; class Alphaproteobacteria; order Paracaedibacterales; family CAITNM01; genus CAITNM01. Next base: position 51,482 of record DYTB01000003.1, read on the forward strand.
GCTATTCGTTTGTTGCAACTGTCGGTAATCGAACTAAGTGTTTATGTAAATGAACAAGTAGCGGAGAATCCTTTATTAACACTTGAAACGGGTGATGAATCACTGCCAACTTCACAGGAAGAACCCCAAGAGTATTCGCTTGATTGTGATGATGAACGTCCAAATGATAGCCTACAATTTGAAGAACGCGACCCTATGCAAGAAGGGAACACTCAAAACCCACGGCTGCGCTGCGAACAAACCCTTCAAGACTATTTGCAGTTGCAATTATCGCTAGTGGCAACGAATAACAATGAATATTTAACCGGTTTGGTTTTGATTAATTGCTTGAATGCTTACGGATACCTTGAAGTTGATGCGGCAGAAATAGCTGAACAATTTGGGGCAGAACTTGAGCTTGTTGAAAAAATGATTGCTGTCATGCAAAAGTTTGACCCCATTGGGATTTTCTCAAGAAATGTTGAAGAATGCTTAAGGGTTCAGCTTCAAGAAAAAAATGCTTTAACGCCAAAAATGGACCTTTTGCTGCAAAATATAGACGGCTTGTTGCAGGGTAGCCCTAGTGTGTTGGCAAGAAAATGTAAGCTAAGCATTGAAGAATTGCAGAAGTGTTTGTCAGAGTTGCGGGAATTAAATCCGCGTCCTTCATCAGGATTTTTAATGAATACTTACGATGATAATGTTATTCCAGATGGCTTTGTTCATAAAAATGCAGATGATGTGTTTGTTTTTGAATTAAATATGAACACACTTCCGCAAATTCTTTTGAATAGCCCCTATTATAACGAACTGCGTGGCAAATTAAAAAAACCAGATGAAAAGCAATTTTTACAAGCAAAATACGTACATGCAAACTGGTTGATGCAGGCGCTTAACCAACGGTTGGTGACTTTGAAACGCGTAGCTAGTGCTATTGTGCAGCATCAGCAGGAATTTTTTTCAAAAGGCATGCATGGGTTGAAATCTTTGACCTTAAAAACAATTGCTGATCAGCTTGATATGCATGAAAGTACGGTTAGTCGTATTACAACGGCAAAATACATTAGTACACCGCGTGGCACCTTTGAATTAAAGTTTTTCTTTAGTCAGTCAATAACTTCAATTTCTGAAGGGCAAGACGACGTTTCAGCAAAATCAGTTCAAAATGCTATTGCTGACTTAGTAAGCAAAGAATCACAAACAGCTCCTTTATCTGATGAACAATTGGTTTCAAAATTGGGCGAAAAGGGAATGCTTGTAGCAAGGCGAACTATATCTAAATATCGTAAGATTTTAAGAATTCCATCATCTCAAGAACGACGCAATTACTACACATTAGGCCTTAAGAAGGCATAACTAGCGATCATCTAATAACGTGGTTAGCCAGTATGCGCTTACAAAGGTCACTATTGGCGGAATCCATGCGGCGGCAATGATTGGAATTTTATGAGCTATTCCATACGCATGAACAATGTGTCCAAAAAAATGTATCAAAAAAGAAAATATAATACTGGCGCCAATAATCATGCTGAATGATTTGTTTCTGGTGGAAACCAAACAAAAACTTCCAGCTAAGAATATGAAGGCGATCATCATGCCAATTTTAGAAATTTGTTGATGCCATAGCATGGCGTAAGAGCTGGCGTTGAGTCCTGCTTCTTCTAGCATTTCAATAAATGCCGGTGTTTGAAAAAAAGAAATAGTTTTAGGTGGGGCGGTTGATTGTTGAATTTGTTCCATGGTGATGGTTGTAGGCTCAACATGTGTTTCAGCGTTTTCCTGACGGTGATTTGAAACAATATTTACGTTGTGCATATGCCATTGTTCGTTTTCTAATTCGGCAACTTCAGCGTCAACACGACGTATAAAATCTCCTTTTTTACTAAATTCAAAAATCATTAATTTTTTGAATTGTTTTTGCATAACGTTGAAGCTTTTTGCATGGATGATATTTTGAGAATCTGAAAAGTTCTCACGAAGCCACAGCCCTGTATCTGTAAAGGAAACGCTATAGGGTTTTTTCTGAAAGATCTTTTCTTCTAAAATAACCATTCGGCCAAAAAGTGCTGCTCGAACAGGGTCTAGGGCTACAATGTTTAACACTCCTAAGGCAACAACAACTAATGATATGCCACTTAAAAATTGTAAGCGTGATACGCCAAAACTGAACATCACAACGAAATTCTGTGATTGCGCAAGGCGTAAGAAGCAAGCAAGAGCGGCAAAAAAAGTAATGGATGGCAGAAGTTGATCAAGTAGTTTTGGTAGTTTTAAAAAAGCTATTTGAAATAAAATTGAAAATGGCACATCGTGCTGCATTGTGCGCTTTGTTAAATCTATCATTTCAAAAAGGCCAATAATTAAGGCCACAGTCAAAAAGATAAGCCCAAACCAAAATAAAAAAGTTTTGCTAACGTACCTATTTACGGTTGAAATTAAATACCACATCGTTCAAATAGCCTCTGTAAGGTGTGATGAAATTTGCCATATCTGAGTGCAATGAAAGCCAGTATTAAAGATGTAATGACTAAGCAATAGGCAATGAATGCTGAAAAATGGAAGCGAAGTTGTAGTTGCAACAGGTTCAATATTAGCCACTGAAAAATTACCCCAGCGAGAATTAAATAGATAATGCGTTTGCGACGTAAACGTCTTGAAGGACGGTTAACTACCATTGTTAGCGCTACCATAAGCATGTTTATCAAACATAAAAAGGGCAGTAATATTCGCTGATGTCCTTCTGCAGCCATGCGCATTTGCAATTTTGAATTTTCGGAATTTTCATTGTTCACCTGAAAAAGCTCGCGAATGTCTTTTTCATAGGGTTTTAAATTGCGTGTGTTCACGATTGTGGTGAATGAATCAAAATTATAGACTAATTCGTCAAATTCAAATGATTGTACGGTATCGTTGTTATCTTTTTCTTGTCTGGTGCCATTGTGCAAAACTAGAACATACTGGTTGTTTATTTTTTTTAAAATTCCTTCTTTTGCAAATATTGTATAAGGTTTTTTTGCTTTTTTTTCTGAATGTTCGCCGGTGTCATGAATAAAAACACCTTCAAATTCTTTTGCTGATCGGCGTTTTTCTACGAAAATGGTTAGGCTTTTTATGACATTAAAAGATCCATCGCGCACAATTGATGAAGAAAATTGATTGCGAAGCTGAAATTCTTGAGCGCGAAATGCTCGATAAGCATTTGGAATGGTGAAAATGTTTAGAAAAAGTAAGGACAGTGTTAAAAATCCTGCTAAGACCATGCCTGGGTGAAGGATTTGCCATGGGCTTTTTCCTAAAGCTTGCATTACCTGCAATTCATTATCGAGCGTTAATTTTCCATATGCGAGCAGAGCACCAATCAAAGTGCACACTGGGGCCACCTTCACAAACATATCGGGTAATAAATATACGATTAATGAGAAGTAGCCCTGCAAAGAAACATTGTGGTTAACAATGACCTCAATAAATTTTAAAGACTGCGTCAACCATAGCAATACAACCAAAATTGTAGCTAAAACACCAATTGATGCGCAAAGACGTTTTAAAATGTATGACGACGTGATAAACATATATCTATATGTACAATTAATTTTTGGCTTTTTCTAGGCATGTTCGCATTTATCCTTATAGTATTCTTTTTGAATTTTTCGTTTTGTCCTGCATATTCGAATGTAAAATCTGATCAGGCTTTAATTGCCGCAGTTGTAAACCAACATGCGATTACAGAGCGTGAGCTCGAGTTACGTTTAGATTTTGCAATTGCCACGCTTAACATGCCAAACACCAAAGAATCAAAAGATGCAATGAGACATCAAGTATTACAAAATTTGATTGTTGAAAAATTGCAAGAATCTTCAGCTAAAGAAGCTGAGATTAAAATTTCAGAAAAAGAAATAAGTAAATCGTTAGAAAATGTTGCGCAAGAAAATGGCATGACCATAGAGCAAATGAAAGAGCGATTTAAATCAATGGGGATAAAAATTGATACGCTTAGAAGTAGAATGTCAGCTCAGCTCAGCTGGGCTAGGTTTATTCGTGCTTTGTTTGGGAATCAGGTGCGTGTAACCGATAGTGATGTTGAAAAAGAGCTTGAAAAAGTTAAACGCACATTAGAGACAGATCAATACGAATTGGTTGAGATTGTTTTGCCAATAGATGAAAAAAATCGTGCAAAAAGCAAACAAGATGCAGATCGTTTGTATGCACAAGTAAATCAGCCCATGACAAATTTCCGCTTGGTTGCGCAGCAATTTGGTGCTCAAAGTGGCTATGTAGGTTGGAGAGCCGTGCGTCAAATAGACGACGAAGTCGCTAAAATCATTCAAAATTTAAAAGTGGGAGATGTAACAAGGCCTGTTGAAACTCAAAATGCGCATAAAATTGTAAAGCTGCTTGATAAGAAGCTAGCAGGGCAAGGTTCATATCGTAGCCGGAAAATTTCAGTGGCTAAAGTAGGCATTCAGCTTCCAGAAGACATGAATGAAGAAAATGTGATGGTTCTAGAAGCAATTGTGACTCATTTGAAAGCTGCAAAAAATTGTAAAGATTTTCAGCGCGTAGGAAATGACGCAAATGGGCATACAGAGGTAGTAGAAAAGCAACCAATGGCAAATTTCCCAGAGCCATTGCAAGTTGTTTTAGATAAGGTTGGAGTAAACCAGGTGGCAGGACCTCTTCAAAATGAAAGGGACATAAGTCTATATATGGTTTGTTCTGTTGAGAATCCAGAAAAAGATTTGGTACCTACAAAAGCAGAAATTAAAGAAGGTCTAGAGCAGCGCGAATTTGCAAGACAGGCAGGTCGATTGCTGAATAAAATTATGGCAACGGCTCGTATTGCTATTACTCATGAAGATTCTAGAGAGAACAGGTTTGGCACTAAGAAAGTTGAGTCTGTTGAATCTGTGCCAGCTCCATCACCCGCTCCCTAATGCTTAAATGTGCTGCTTTATAGGCAAAAGGATTGTCACTTAAACAATCGGTCATGCAGTCTTGAACAGACCAAATATCAAGGCTTTGAACCATATTTTCAATGGCTTCTACGGAATTGGGGTTAATTGAAAAATGTCGCAGTCCTATTCCTAGCAAGGCCATAGCTTCAATAGGGCGACTTGCCATTTCACCGCACAAGCTCACCTAACATTTTTTGCTTTTGCGCTGTCTATGATGGTTTTAAGCATTTGCATAAAGGCTTTTGAAAGAAGATCATAGCGTTTGCTCATAACTGCATCGGCACGATCAATGGCAAAGAAAAATTGAAACAAGTCATTGCTTCCAATAGATATAAAGTCGACTAGATCTAAAAATTGATTGAGCTGGAATACTACTGATGGCACTTCGATCATTGCGCCAATACGAATAGTTTGTGGTATTTTGTGGCCTAAATTTTTCTCACGATCTAGCTCTTTTTGTATTAGCGTTCTTACGAAGCGCATTTCCTGTGCTTCACTAATCATGGGAAACATTATATGCAGAGGTAAATCTGGATAATCACAGCTTGCACGAGCCCTAATCATTGCACGTAGCTGCAATCGAATGAGCGATGGCCTTTGCATTGTGAATCTTGAGTTTCTCCAGCCTTTTTGAGGATTTTTAAAGCTTTTATGGAGTGATTGAAATGTTTTGTCTCCACCAACATCAAGTGCTCGAAAAACAACAGATTTTTCTTTAGCCTTATTCATGACTTGCAGATATAACCTGGTTTGCGTTTCTACATCAGGCCAACGTTCACTCATCATAAATGGGATTTCTGTTCTGTATAACCCAACTCCCTTAATAGTAGAGCGTTCCAGACATTCTAAATCCTCACTCAAATTTGCATTGATAAACAAATGCACAGGTGTTCCGTCTCGTGAAATAACAGCGCCGTTGTTTGTTGAGTCAGAAGGTTTGCTAAACTGTGGTTTTTTAGAGGTGTCATAATTTGCGATTACGGTGCTAAGAGGGCGTACATATATACGTCCTAAATCGCCATTAACTAATAATTCGTCTTGGTTATTAATAAATTTTTTTAATTCAATTACGCCCCTACAACCGGAATTCCTCTTGATCTGGCAATAATCATTCCATGAGATAAAAAGCTATTATCTTCCACAATCATTGCGACCAAATTTGCATGGTCAAATTGCATCATTTCAACAGGAGAGATGGTTTTGGCGCACAAAACAATAGGTTTGGTTTTGTCAAAATAAACATCTTTGCCTTCTAAGCATTGGCGAACAAGTTGAGTTATTCCTCTTACTTCTTGAAAGCGCGCATGCCAAAAGCTATCTCCACCAAAAGCAATGTCTATATCTTCTAAAACTTTATCAAGTGCATGAGTGATAATAACTTTGTCATCAATTTTATTAATGACTCGTTGTTGCCAAGATAAATCTTGCAATAAAGCTTTTTGAACGAATATTAATTCTTTGTTTTTTGATCTGTCATTTTCTATATTGTTTTCGCATAATTCAACGGCTCTATGCACAGCCTGAAGGAAAATTTTTACTTTTTGCTCAACGGACAAATGAAAGTCTTCCGCATATTCTGGGTCGTACATATAAGCATGACCATGAGCGATGCCTAAATTTAGGCTCATTCCTTCAATGGTGATTTGTGGCTGATTAAATGAAGTGGCCGACTTCATGAGCAAGGAAGACCAAGGTGCTCATAGCCAGTGGGGGTTAAAACCCTTCCGCGACTAGTGCGTTGTATAAGTCCAAGCTGAATTAAATAAGGCTCAACAACTTCTTCAATGGTGTCTGTTTGTTCAGCAAGGTAGGCTGCTAAGGTTTCAACGCCAACGGGGCCGCCGTTGTAATGTCTGGCCATTGCTTGCAAATAACGTAAGTCTTGTTGATCAAGGCCTTTTTGGTCAACTTCTAATCGTGTTAATGTTTGATTTGCTGTTTGTTTGTTGATGTGATTATTTGCATAGATCATTGCAAAATCACGTATGCGTCTTAAAAGACGGCCTGAAATTCTAGGTGTTCCACGGCAGCGCGATGAAATTTCCAAAGTGGCATCAGCGTCAATGCTAACGTTTAAAATTTTGGCAGCTCTTTGAATAATTTGTGCAAGCTCACTGTGGTCATAAAATTGTAAACGCAATGGAATGCCAAATCGTTCTCTAAGTGGTTGAGTTAATAACCCTGATCGCGTAGTAGCGCCTATTAAAGTAAATTTTGGAAGGTCTAAACGGATAGACCTTGCTGCAGGTCCTTCGCCTATCATGACATCAAGCTTAAAATCTTCAATTGCAGAATAAAGCACTTCTTCAACAGCGGGATTCAATCGATGAATTTCATCAATAAACAACACATCATTTGGTTGTAAATTCGTAAGAATTGCTGCCAAGTCTCCGGCTTTTGAAATTACTGGCCCTGAGGTTGTTTTAAATCCAACTCCCATTTCACACGCGATTATTTGTGCAAGTGTTGTTTTGCCAAGCCCAGGAGGGCCATGTAATAACACATGATCAAGCGCTTCTTCACGTTGTTTTGCCGCATTTATATAAACAAGCAGGTTTTCGCGTAATGCTTGTTGGCCAATAAAATCGTTAAGAATTGTTGGCCGGATGGTGGCTTCCCAATCATCTTCAAATGATAATTCTGCATCAACTAAACGTTCAGCCATAACGAGCCTGGAATTCTTGTAGGGATAGTCTTACTAATGTTTCAAGCATAATCGGAGGAGCCATTTTTTGAGCGGCTTTTGAAACAGCAGTTTCTGCATCGTTTCTATTGTATCCCAAATTCATTAGCGCTGAGACGGCATCATCAATTTCACGTGATGATGGAATGCTTGCGCTAACGTCTTTGAGGGGTATGCCAAATGTAATTGGTAAATCTTTTTTGCCTTTAAGTTCTAAAACAATGCGGCTTGCGAGTTTTGGCCCAACTCCATCAGCTCTGGAAAGAATATTGTTTTTTTGGTTGATGATAGCGTCACCAATTTCTGTGGCTGTTAAGCTTGATAAAATAGACAATGCTACTTTTGCGCCAACTCCTTGAACTTGTGTGAGAATGCGAAACCAATCAACCTCTTGTTCATCAAGAAATCCACATAGATGCGGTTGTTCATTGCGCATTACAGTTTCTGTCCATAGAACTAAGGGAGCATTTAATTCAGGTAATTGATGCAAGGTTCTTTTTGAAACCAAGACTCTGTACGCTACGCCCATTACGTCAATAAGCACGGCATCTTCGTAAATACGGTCTAAAATACCTGTTAACTTGGCTATCACAACGAGTCTGAATTTTACCTTTATCGAACTCTACCACAAAAAATAAATAATTTAGAATTTTTTCCTATATTGATTATTTTACAAAGGAATGATTACCCTAGGCCATGAAATTCAGCAATTTTTAAAATGATTGGTTGTAAATGTGATGGTGCGTTTTGTGACGAAACAGTCCATTCATGAATTTCAACATCTGTATATTCAAGTAATGCTTCATACATTTTGATTTCGTTGTCTGAACATTGTTGCAGCATGTTTTTGGCAAAGGAAGATAAAATAAAATCTCCTTCTTTCGTACCGCGATAATGGCTTTTGTATATAAGTTTTTTAAGCATGATTCAATCGTACATCAAGAAGATTCATGACTTCCAATAATATTTTTGGGGTAGCTATAGATAGAGTTTCTCCATCATATCGATACCTTTTAAATAAAGCGAAATATTGACTAAAGTGAAAAAATTTAGTACTCTCATACGTAACTAAAAACTATTTTGAGTGTTTTTCGCTTAAAATGATAATGGTATATCCCTGGAACGCTTGATGCTTCTCAGGGTGGCTGCTGTTTGTAACAACATTAAGGTAAAGAGGATAATGAGTAAATCAGACAATTCTACGCCAGAGTTCACGGGCTTACGTGCTCGACTTTGGCCAATTCACGCACATGAGCTAAAAAAGTTTATCCCCCTAGGCATTATTATGTTCTGCCTATTGTTTAACTACACGATTCTTCGTGACACGAAGGATTCTTTGGTGGTTAACTCAGCAGGTGCGGGAGCTATTACGTTTTTGAAGCTATACTGCGTTACTCCGGCAGCGATATTGTTCGTTGTTTTGTACGCAAAGCTGACAAACGCTATGTCACGTGAAAATGTATTCTACGCAGTAGTTGCGCCATTCATAATATTTTTTGGTATTTTTGGATTCGTGATTTACCCAAATCTTCATATGCTTCATCCTTCAGTTGAATCAATTCAAGCGTTACATGCTGCTTATCCTAATTTAAGTGGATTCATTGATTTGTACGCATATTGGGCATTTTCTTTGTTCTATGTTCTTTCCGAAATTTGGGGAAGTGCAATGATTGCATTGATGTTCTGGCAGTTTGCTAACCATGTTGTACGTTTGCGTGAATCAAAGCGTTTCTATGGTTTATTTGCTGTTATTGGAAATGCTGCGTTAGTTGTTTCAGGTCCGACAGTTATGTACTGTTCTGAGCATATTAAGCACATGGTTCCAGAAGGTGTGGATCCTTGGCAAATAACGCTATATCTTCTTATGTCTGCAGTTGTAGTCATGGGTTTGGTTGCTATGTATACATACCGTTGGATGCACAAAGAAGTGTTAACTAACAAATTGTATTTCAATCCAGAAGAAGAAGGCGCTCCAAAGAAAAAGAAAAAAGAAAAACCAGGACTTATGGAAAGCTTCAAAATTATTGTTCAGTCTCCTGAACTTGGTTTGATTGCTCTTTTAATTATGGCTTATGGCGTAACTATTAACCTGGTTGAAGTTCAGTGGAAAAACCAATTAGGTTTATTCTGTTCAGGCGATAAAGGACTTTTCAACTATTATATGGGGATCTTATCAACTTCTACTGGTATTTTCACAATTCTATTTGGACTGTTTGTTGGTTCAAATATTTTGAGAAAAGTAAGTTGGGCAAAAGCTGCGATGATTACTCCATTGGTAATTTTGGTTGGTGGCGGAGCATTCTTCTGCTTCATTCTAGCTGAAGGTATGATGGAGCCATTTTTGCAGTTCTTTAATACCCATGCGATTGCTGCTGCAATGTTTATTGGTTTAGGCATCGTTGTAATATCAAAAGCTATTAAATACATTTTGTTCGATCCCACAAAGGAAATGGCTTATATTCCATTGGATGATGAGCTAAAGACAAAAGGTAAGGCCGCTGTTGACGTTATTGGTGGTCGTGCTGGTAAAGCCGGCGGTGCTTTTGTGCAAAACATGTTATTAATTGCTTTTGCAACTAAAGACGTTGTTTCAATTGCTCCAATTGCTTTTGCTGTGTTTGCTATAGTTGCAGTAGCTTGGTTATATGCTGTGAAAGCACTTTCAGTGAAAGTGACTGCGGCAACTGCTAAGAAAAAACTAGAGCAAGCATAATCAATAGCTGTTAAAAAACTATTATTAAGCTAGTATGAGGGGGTGCCTAAAGCACCCCTTTTTTTTATGAAATTAGATTACGAAAAATTATATTCCCAAGCCGGGTTAAATGAATTACATGAATGCTTTTTACAATTTGTAAAAGCAAGAGATTCTAATTTCAATTTTTCTTTGGTGGAAACGGCCGAGTATTTAGAAGAATTTTTGAGTCAGCAGTTCGGGTTGGAACATGCTTTGCGTGCTGTATACAAACATGTATCAGATCATAGTCTTATTGCATACGCCAAACGACAATTTATTCAGCGTCATGCTTTGAAGGCATTTCCTAACCCACAAGATGATTGGCAGTATCTTTACACATTTGATAATGCGGTGACGTTTGCTAAAGCTGCGTGTGATGCGCTGGAAAACGCAAAATCTAATTTAGATGATTTATCAAAATATGTTGCCTGGGCTGTGTTTACACCTCAGGGAAAGCAAAAGCATAAAGATGATTCGTTGTTTCATGTTTCTGAAAAAATTGACCCTAATTTTGCTTTGCGTAATGTTAAAAAAGTAGATGGCTCATATGTGACAGCTACGCCTAGGTTCCGGGAAGGCTTTGGTTTGACTGATACTGGTTTTTCAAATTCTCAATCAGCTACCGAAGCGCATTACTGTATTTTATGCCACAACCAAGGCAAGGATAGTTGCCGTACTGGGTTGGCTCAAAATCCTCAAAAACCTGGCTGCCCACTGGACCTAAAAATTTCTCAAATGCATGCGCTAAAGCGTAATGAATTAAACATTGCAGCGCTTGCAGTGATTATGGTCGATAACCCCATGGTGGCAGCGACCGGCCATCGTATTTGTAATGACTGCATGAAGTCATGCATTTTTCAAAAACAAACCCCGGTGAATACGCCAGGAGTTGAAACCAATATTTTAAATGCAGTGCTCAGTTTGCCTTATGGGTTTGAAATTTATAGTTTGCTCACTCGGTGGAATCCTTTGAATTTTGAGAAGCCATTGCCTGCTGCTCAAACTGGTCATCAAGTGCTTGTTGTGGGGCTTGGGCCTGCAGGTTTTAGCTTGGCTCATTACTTAGAACGTGATGGCCATAAGGTCGTTGGCATTGATGGGGCAAAACTTGAACCATTGCCGGCTCCACTTTTGGAAAAAACTCTAATTAAAGATAGTAATATTCTTTTTGAAAAACTTGATGAGCGTATTTTAAGTGGGTTTGGCGGCGTTGCTGAGTACGGCATTACGGTGCGTTGGAATAAAAATTATTTGAAGATATTAAGATTGCTATTAGAACGCAGGCATAACATTAAATTTTTTGGATCAACCCGTTATGGTGGCCAAATAAATGAAAGTAATTATAAAGCATTAGGGTTTGATGCCGTTGCTTTGTGCACCGGAGCAGGAGCTCCTAAGTTGCCAAATATTCCAGGTGCTTTAACGCGTGGGATACGTTTAGCTAGTGATTTTTTAATGGCATTGCAGTTAACGGGAGCTGCAAAAATAGATTCCTTAGCGAACCTGCAGATTCTAGGGCCTATTCTGGTAATTGGTGGTGGCTTAACCGCAATTGATACAGCTACAGAAGCCAAAGCGTACTACACGGTTCAAGCGAAAAAATTTAAGCAGCGCTACAATCAGTTGTTAAAAATTTATGGCGAGGCAGAGCTTAAAAAATGGTGGACACCTCAAGACCATATTGATGCAGAGCAGTTGTTGAGCTTTGAAACTGCAAACGTGCGGATTATTTATAGGGCAGACATAACTAATGCGCCAAGTTATGCATTGAATCATGAAGAAATTGAAAAAGCCTTAGAAGAAGGAATTATTTTTGAGCCTAACTTGGTGCCACTGCGCATTGAAAAAGATGATGCAGGGCAGGTCAAAGGTTTATGGGCAAAGCGTAGGGATACTGAAGAATTTTTGCCCGCACGATCTATTATTATGGCGGTTGGCACTCATCATGAACCCTTAAGCGAAACCCATGCCAGCTTTGGTGATGCAAATCTTGCTTACGCGGGTAGTGTGGTCAAAGCTATTGCTAGTGCCAAAAATGGTTATAAAGTGATTAGCCATGATTTGAAATCTAAGTCTCCTTTGCCTAAGGTTGAGTTGTCAGGGTTGCTGACTGCAAAAGTAGTGGCTGTTTCTAGACTTGCTAAAAACCTTGTTCAAATTGAAATCATGGCGCCTCTTGCAGCTGCAGCATTTCAGCCTGGCCAATTTTATCGCCTTCAAAATTTTGAATCCCTTGCACCTATTGTGAATGACACTCGCTTGGCTATGGAGGCTTTGGCACTTACTCCGGTTAAGGTTGATAAAGTAAGCGGAATCATTACATTTGTAATCGTGGAAATAGGGTGTTCATCATTATTAGTGCAATATCTGAAACCTGGTGAGCTGGTCAGCTTAATGGGTCCTACGGGAAAGCCCACTGAATTACCGATTAATAAAAACATATTGCTGGTTGGTGGCGGACATTTTAATTTAGCTCTTATACACTTAGCCCAAGCTTTAAAAGAAAAGGGTAACACGGTGCATTGGGTGGCAGGATACCGTTCAAGTGCTGATAGAACGCATGTAGAAGACATTGAAAATGTTGCACATAGAATGTGGTGGTATTACGCAGAAGCAGTGTCTGGTGAACAGCAGGGTAATGCTATAGATGGGTTACACTATTTAAAAAATGAAAATATATTACCGTCTATTGATTGGCTGTTTGTTATGGGTTCAACGCTTATGCAAGAAGCAATTGCCAAGGAACTCGTTCAGCTTCAAAATTCATTGAATCCTGCACTTAAAACAATTGCGAATATCAATATTCCAATGCAGTGTATGATGCAGGGGATATGTGGTCAGTGTCTTATTGTTAGTGAAAGTGGCCCTAAGTTTTGTTGTAAAAATCAGGAAATTCGCATTCAAGAAATGCCATTTGATACACTGCAAAACCGCAGCAAACAAAATAGCTTGTTGGAAAAAATATCACGACTTTGGCTGAACCATATAAAGGCAATTAACTAGTTTTATAACGGGGGCAAAATGCAAAAACTTCCTTCTAAAGACACTGTTCCTACCTTAGGGGAACGATGGGCAGATAAAGTCGCAGAATTTGGCGGTAGCTGGACATTCATTATTTTATTTATGATTATGATGATTGTGTGGATTGGGTTAAATTCATGGATGTTTTTTTTTCAACCATTTGATCCTTATCCATACATCTTTTTAAATTTGGTGCTTTCCTGCATAGCAGCACTTCAGGCGCCAAATTATTATGATGAGTCAAAATCGTCAAGAAGCAAAAGACAGAATTAGGGCCGAAAAAGATTATCATATTAATCTAAGGGCAGAGCATGAGATTCAGCAGTTACGTAACTGTTTGAATGAGCACACGATTTCTCAGCAGGATAGCTTCAATAAGCTTCATGAAGCTCTTAAGGAATTTAAAAATCATCAAAAAAATTGATAATTTCGTTAGATCTTTTTGTGATTAAGTTCTATATTGAGATAATTAAAGATTGCACTTTTGCCTTGCAGGATTAAAGGACATGCTACGTTTTTTTAGTATTTTTGTTTTAATGTTTATGATTTGTTTTGGCGTTAAAGCTGCGGATATTTCTATTGATGGTCAAGTGGAATTTGAACAATTTCATATGCCGGTTGAGCAAAAGCTAACATCTATTAGTTTGAAAAATTTGAATATTAATGAGCAATTTTGGGAAAAATGGAACAGTTTTTCTTTTGATGTTAATTCTTTAAATGACTTATCTTTTGACAGTTGTCGTTTTGAAGAAGGGGCAGGATTTGAATTCCTAATAGAATTTAAGCCTCGAACCTTAAAAATAACTAATTGTGAAATTTCTGACGAAAACTTATTTAGTATTATGAGATATTCAGATCCTTATATCACTAAAATGATTTTAAGCGGGAATAGTCTTGGAAAAGATAGTGAACTATTTCAGCGGGCTCTTGGAGAACTTGCTTCTAAGGGGGGGGATTATCAGAATTAGATGTTTCTGGAAATTATATAGATAGCAGTTTGAGAAAAAAGTATAGTTCAATTATTGCTATTATTTGGTAGTTATTATTGTTTTAGTTTGCTTACATAAGCTATTTTTATAGGCCTATCGTAAAACCATGGGGCTTTTGCCCCATGGAGTTTCATTATCTTGCTAGCTCACATATTCTTATTTAATTAACTGTGAACTCTGCTCTCCTCAATCACATGATACTCTACTCTTTCGCGTGAGAAAGCGCTGTTAAACAGTAAATTTTTTATATTTAAATTTACCATTATGTCTGCTATGCTATTTACCCATTTGTTTATGAAGCCAATGAATTCTCTTTTATTTTCAGAAAGTGCACATTTTTTCCATTGTGGTATTTTGCTTTGCTTATTGTACGCTTGGCTATTAAATTCTAAATCCATTTCCTCTTGTTCTTCTGGCATTTCTGTTGCTGTTCTAAACGCTGCGCTAACAGAAGCTCCTGCTGCTGTTCCAGTCTCATGAATCGGGCGTTTTCTTAAGTTGGTAGGCACTGATTTAGGCATTAATCGAAAATAGTTATTTGTCATTCCTATGAAAGGAGCAGGAGGAGTCCGTCCTTTTTCTATAGCCTCGTTTATTAGGTATTCAACTTCTTTTTTTATTTCTGTTTCCTCTTTGTAGTATTCAGAAATAAAATCCATGATTTTTTCTAGTCTTTTTTGGTTTATGCCTGCTGGATCTATGCGCATGTTTTTGAAAAATATTTTGAAAGTTATATTTGGAAATATTTCAGATAATCTTGCGTAATATTTTGCGCATGACTCTGGATGTTCATTGCCTGCAGTTTGGCAGGGAGAGCCTTCAGAATAGATGAAAATGGTGCCATGAATATTCATGGGGTTTGTCTTCTAATAGCCTCTTCAGAAGTTGTCGTTCAGTATGCGAATTATTATCTATGCTTTGAAACCCTGCGGCATCAGGCATTTGTCTGTTATCTATTTCTGTTGATAGGTCAACACTAGCAGGTGTTTCGTATGGTCTTTTCATTGCTACAAATATCGGTTGTTGTATAGACGCATCGGTAGGTCTATCTTTAGGTATAAAGGTTCCAAAACCTAACATTTGCCATGCTACTTTTTCCCAGGGGTGATCAAACGGTTGATGCATTACCTTGTGCATTTCACGATCTCTATCTTGCTTATATAGCTTCACTATATGTTCAAAATATGTTTCGTAATATGGATCAAGGTGGTTATGAATTGTGTGTCTAGAAAATGGAATTTGATACCTTTTTCCTGCAAACGAAACTAAAGGAAAAACATCGGCAGATAAATGCGTGAACATCAATGAAATAAATACAATTAATTTAAACATAAAAAATATATTTTAATTTTATTCAGTTTATAATTATAATATTTAATATTTCGTTAATGTAGCTCTAATTCTCGCCAATGCGTTGAGATAGACTTGCTTCTAGGAATACATCAATATCACCATCAAGCACGCCTTGGGCATTGCCACGCTCTACGCTTGTTCTGGTATCTTTTACCATTTGGTATGGTTGCAGCACGTATGAACGAATTTGGTGTCCCCAACCGATGTCAGTTTTTGAGCTATTGCTAGCGCTCATTTTTGCTTCACGTTCACGAAGTTCAAGTTCATAAAGTCTAGCACGCAGCATGGCATAGGCTTGTGCGCGATTACGGTGTTGTGATCTGTCGCTTTGACATTGCACCACAATGTTAGTTGGCAGGTGGGTAATGCGAATGGCGCTTTCAGTTTTGTTAACGTGCTGTCCACCTGCACCGGAAGCACGGTAGGTATCAATTCTTAAATCTTTTTCTTCAATTTGAATATCAATATTTTCATCAACTTCAGGGTATACCCATACGGAAGCAAAACTTGTGTGGCGACGCGCATTTGAATCAAAAGGGGAAATACGAACTAAGCGGTGCACACCACTTTCAGTTTTAAGCCATCCGTATGATCTGAATCCATCAACTTTGATGGTAATTGATTTTAGGCCAGCTTCTTCCCCGGGGCTTTCGTCTAAAATTTCAAGTTTGTACCCTTTGCTGTCAGCCCAGCGGGTGTACATGCGTGCTAGCATCTCTGCCCAATCTTGGGCTTCTGTGCCACCAGCACCGGCGTTGATTTCAATGAAAGCATTGCTAGAGTCAGCTTCACCTGAGAGCAGGGTTTCTAGCTGCAGTTTAAGAGCTCTTGCGCATAAGACGTCTAGCTCTTTTTCTGCTTCTGTGGAAATATCTTGCTCTGCTTCTGCTAACTCAATTAATGTTACGGCATCTTCAAGGTCTTGTTTTAAATCGGTGACTCGTTTTAAGGCTGTCCTTAGTGTATCGCGTTCTTTTAGGATTTTTTGAGCAGTACCAGGGTCATCCCACAAAGTAGGTGATTCAGCTTGTTCATCAAATGTTTGCAGAGTTTTTTGAGCGGTGTCCCAGTCAAAGATGCCTCCGTAATAAGGTTAACGCTTGTTCAACCTGATTAACTTTGTGGATATGCTCGGCCTTCATAATAAAAATTCCAAGAACTAGTGAAGTTTAATGATTGTCAGTGTGACCACAATAATGGCTCTCGTGTGCTAATGCAACTATTGAGGAGGTGTTTTCTTGCCCTTAAAGCCTTTTGCCACAACGTACATTTCGGCAGAGTCTTGGCGACTTGAGTCAGGTTTAAAGTGGACAACTTTGGAGAAGTGAACTTTAAGCTGTTTTAACAATTCCCCTTCTGTGCCACCCCTTAAAACTTTTGCGATAAACGATCCATTTTTTGCTAAATGGTTGATTGAGAAATTAAGAGAAGCCTCTAGAAGATTAAATATACGTATGTGGTCAACGGCTGGAATGCCGCATGCTGCTGCTGCCATGTCAGACACAATAACGTCGGCAAGCTCTATGTGCTGTGATAATTGCTGTTGAATGGCTTCGTCTTCAAAGTCACCTTTGATGATCAATACATTTGGGTTACTAAATGGATCAATGTCTTGTAGATCAAGGGCAATTACTTTGCCTTTATGAGAAACTTTATCGGCAATGACCTGGGTCCAACCACCAGGGGCTGCTCCCAAATCAATAACAGTTTGTCCTGATTTTAAAATTTTATATTTTTCATCAATTTCTATGAATTTAAAAGCAGCTCTTGAACGGTAGCCTTCTTGCTTTGCTTTTTGCACAAAAGGGTCGTTAAGTTGGCGCAAAAGCCAATCACGCGATGACTGGGTCCGCTTCTTTTTTGATTTTAAGATTACGCGCCCAACTGGATTTCTCATGCATCACTTAACAGTTGTTTTTGTTTTAAAAGTGTTTGCAACTCTCCATTTTGAAACATTTCTCGAACGATATCGCATCCACCAATAAATTCACCTTTTACGTATAGCTGAGGAATTGTAGGCCAGTTGGTATAGTCTTTAACGCCCTGACGAAGAGTTGGGTCAATGAGCACGTTAACATCTTTAAATGGAATACTTAGCTGGTTAAGAATCTGAATAACAGTCGCTGTGAACCCGCACATGGGCATAGCTGCTGTTCCTTTCATGAATACGACAACATCGTTTCCTTTAACTAATTCGTCAATTTGTTGACGTGCGTCACTCATGAAATTCTCCCGAAATATAATTTGTTTTTATTGATAAAGCGTGAATATCATAGTCCTCAAGAGCAGCATAAACTTTTTGGTGTTGCTGTATACGACTAAGACCTTCAAAGGTTGTGCAGGTTATTTCTACTTGGTAATGATCATTGTCTCCTGCCGTATCGATAACAACAATTTTTCCACTCGGAAAAGCTGTTGATAGGCAACTTTCAAGATCAGATTGCAGAATTGGCATTAAGCGGCTTCCTGAATTGTTTCTTCTTTTTTTAAATACTCCAGCAATCCAAATCGGCGAGCTACTTCTGTGCAGCCAGTCCAATTGGTTCCAAGTCCTATGCTAGAATCTAGTCTTTCGCCAGATTCAGCATCGATAATCGATGAAGAGTCCAATCCAAAAGCATCAATCAAAATAAGTTTCGTTGCTTCAAAAAAGTCAGCTGAAAAAACACGACCAAATTCCAGACAGTAATTTGCTAATCGCAAATTTAAAGCGGAAAATTGTCCAAGCAAAAAATCATTAATACGACGAATGGCACTAAATAATACTTCAAGTTCTTCTTCTTGAACCCAACCTAGAGCGTAAGCATGTTGAGGAGCAATAACTGTCTGAACGCCGTCTTTATTTTTTAAATATAATTCAATAATTGGTTCGCTAATCACCATGCCCGATTCTAGGTTAAAAAGCTTAGCCAAGGAATCAATAGCAATATTGTGTACACGAAAACGAAATGGCATTGGATCAGCCAAACGAACAAGTTGTTCTCGCATATTCAAGCGCTTAATAAGATGTGTTTCAACACCAATTTGATTTAAACGTTGCATTAGTAGTTCAGAAAAACGGTTATTCAATGCCCCATGAGCACTAGATGCTTGCAAATCTTCTTTTTGGTCAAGGCTGTCCTTGAAATACAAAACCAATGTTCCTGGTTCAGGGCCATCAAATAATATTTTAGTTCGGCCGTTAAATAATTCTTTACGGCGAGTTTGTTGACGAGCGGTGGTAAAATTTTGGACGTCTTGTGTCACTAGAGACCTCAACCAGACTGACATTACCTTACTTTACATATAGCAAGCCTATGTCCAATTTACAAGTTTTTCGTTGTATATCCATCATTTTGTGGGGATTTAGCACTATTTAAATTGAGAAGTGGCGGAGAGAGGGGGATTCGAACCCCCGATAAGGTTTAAACCCTATGACGGTTTAGCAAACCGTTGCCTTAAGCCACTCGGCCATCTCTCCGTGACTATATTTGTATTATCCCAGCTAATAGTTGTCAACTAAAGAAGTTTAACAAATTGTTAAGAATCTCATTGGCTGCTAATAAAAAACATGCTTAAATATGTTCGTAAGTCTTTTTTACTTGGTGTTTATATGGGTAGTGCTGCAGTGAAAGTGCTGGATGATATTGAAATGAATACAGTGCCTCAAACATTGGGACTTATTTTTAAAACCGAAAGGACTAAGCAAAAATTAACGCTTGAAGTTATTTCAGAGCAGCTGAAAATTCGTAAAATTTTCTTGCAAGCTATTGAAAACGAGCAATTTGACGAATTGCCCGGTGGAGTATACACCATTGGTTTTATCCGTTCGTACGCAAAATATTTGAATCTTGATCAAGAAGCAATTATTGAACAGCTTAAAGATGAAAGCTTTTTTGTCCCGGCTCCTTTGAAAAGTGTGGGTGATGAGCAGCATTTTCCAACTAGCAGATTTGTTCCTAGCGGTATGGTTTTTGTTGGCTTGCTGTTACTTGCTTTGTGTGCGCTATCTGCTATTTTTTCTTAGATGAATCTCCACAGCTTCATATTAATTGGCCTAGTACGGATTCGAAGACAACTTTGTAGACTATCGTATATCTTAAAGTATTCTTGTTTTTTTGTACGCTTGAAGGGCTCTGTCCCTTGATTCCTTTAGGTTAATTATAGGATTGGGATAAGTCTTCCCCAAATCAATTTTGCAATTTTTTAAAACAGTTGCAGGTGCTTCCCAAGGTTTGAATAAAATTTGTTAGGAAGTTGACTGAGTTCAGGCACAAAATGCCGTGTATATTGTCCTTCTGGGTCAAATTTTTCTCCCTGAGTTATTGGATTGAATATTCTAAAATATGGAGCAGCATCTGCTCCTGTGCCAGCAATCCATTGCCAACCTGCGCTGTTATTTGCAAGATCTGCATCAACTAAACAATCCCAAAACCAATCACGTCCATGATGCCAATGAAGCAATAAATTTTTCACTAAGAAAGACCCTACAATCATTCTTACTCGATTGTGCATATAGCCTGTTTGCCATAATTCACGCATGCCCGCATCGACAATAGGGTAGCCGGTTTGGCCTGCTTTCCATGCCTCTAAATATTCATTATTCTCAGTCCATGAAAAATTATCAAAAGTGCTTTGAAAATTTTTATGTGGCAAATTAGGAAAATGATAAAGTAGAGAATGAGAAAATTCTCTCCAACCGAGTTCACTTAAGAAGCAGTCAACATCAGCTGTATAGCCTTGATCCATATTTTTAATTTGAGCACTATACCATGCTTGATTAGGAGATATTTCTCCAAAATGTAAGTGAGGAGACAGTCTGGAAACATTTTTTTTGAAGGGGTAATTTCTATTTTCTTTATAATTTTTCAAGCCATTATCAGCAAAATTTATTAATTTTTCTTGAGCAGCTTTTTCACCAATTTCCCAGCATGATTCTATAGATTTATTCCACTTAGTAGATGGTAATAAATTAAGATTCTCTATAGAGGTATTATTATGAACATCTTTCACTAGTTTCAAGTTTTCAGGCTTAGGAATTCGAGGCGCTACAGCTTGTAAACATCCCCTGGTATAAAAAGGAGTGAATACTTTATAAGGAGTGTTGTCCTTTTTTAAATTTTCCCATGGTTCCCAGAGTAATGATCCATTAAAACTTTTGCATTCTATATCTTTTTTTTTCAAAGCTTCTTTTATGGATGAATCATTTTTGATGCGCCATGGCTCATAACATCTGTTCCAATAAACGGTATCTGCAGGGGTATTTTGAAGTATTTTTAAAAGAACTTCTTTTGAATTTCCGACATACACATTTAACGAATTTGATAGGCATTCATTCAAAGCGTTCAGAGAATGATGCAACCATAGGCGACTAGCACTGCCCATTTTGAATGATTCTGCTTCAAGGTCATCTAAAATATAAATAGGTAACACTGTACCATTTTTAGCAGCTTCAAAAAGCCCAGGATTATCACTAATTCGTAGATCTTGGCGAAACCAAAAAATGGTGATTTTGCTTATCATAAGTTACCTTTTTTCGCTGAGACTGCACGAGTATATTGAGCAAATGCTCTTGCAAATACTTTAAGAGTTCTGTACAAGTGCAATCGGTTCTTGAAAATTTAGTTTGTTATGTTCTTATCTTCTTTTAAAAGTATCACACTGTTGATTACGTGTGTTGTGCTTTTTTCGTTTGGTGGTTACGCAAATGGTGACGATTTAAAAAATACCGATCCAAATCAGCCTTTAGAGGCTAGCATAAGTTCTTGCATTAAAGATGTTCAAGAAAACCTATGGCTATCACAATTGGAGTTTGAGCAAGTAGAAAGAAAACCTGAAGATTATTCTTTTGAGGGCTGCTTTTTAAGAGCGACCAATGCTCCTTCTCCTCGGCCAATTCCCGGGCCAATAGACCATCTTGCGCATGATCAGAAATCGCTTACTGTAGCAAGATCTACGCTAGCTTGGATTATGCAAACAACTAATACGGTTAGAAAAAAATTAAAAACAGATGCAGCAAGAAAAACCTTAGATTCTGTTATGAAAGAATGTTACATAGAAACGGATGATATTGAAAATGCGTTAAAGAGATGGTCTAAAAAACTCCCGAAAAAATACCCTGTGGATGTCGTTGATTATGAGCTTCATGATCGTTTTCAAAAAGCGTCTTCTAAAGCATTTGCTGTTTTGATTGCGCATATGAAGCCTGGAATATTAGCTGGAACAGCTTATGAACAAACAGACGTGGAAAGTTTGTGTGGTTATTTTTGTGTTATTGATTCGGTACTTGATGATTTTTTTGAAGAGAGAGGGTTTTATGGTGCATTACAGCGTCAATTTGTTAAATGTTACGATGCTGTTCCTAAGGTGGATGTTATTGCACGTGCTAAAATTTTGAAATACGTTAACGGTTTTGGACAACGTGCACTTTCTGCTGTAGATGATCCCGATGACTATGAAGAGCAGTACGCTATTTTTGCTTTAACTAGTAATTATGAAATGGCCATAAAATTAGCATTTGTTAATAAAGCTCATCCAGATATGGATCATTATGTATTTAGCCAAGTCTGGAGATTGTATCATTTTTCGAAGCATGCCCAAGACTTATTTGATTTTTGTAAGAAAAGCGGAAGAAAAACAATCGAAGACACACTAAAAGTAGGTGGGTGGATTGTTTGGAAGCAGGCTGAACAAAATATATGGGTTGATTCAAAGGGTTGCATAAGCGTAAGGCTGAAAAATAACAAAAAAATTTTTACCGTAGGATTTTTAGCCGAAAATCCTAAAAATGCAAAATATAAGGAAGGTCTAGATACATATATTCTTGGGGATCGGCGTACAGAAATGTTAAAGTATCGCCCTATCCAAGGTCTTCCTTTTGTGATTTCAGGAGCTCTGGATGATGGCTATACGCCTTATTGGCATACAGAAGAGTGGGATGAGAGGTGCGATCTTATGGCGGGTGCTCATGAAAAATATCTTTAAGCTACATCAAGCTCTGAAATAGTTCCTGTTATAGTGTTGATGACATCATTCAATAAGGTTGCATCATCTCCTTGTGCCATAATGCGAATTAGTGGTTCTGTTCCAGATTGCCTAACAAGTAATTTGCCAAATTGATCTAGGCGCATTTTAGCGTCATCAATAACTAATCTAATGCGATCATCGTTTAAGTTAATGGCGTGCTTCGTGCGTATGTTGCGCAGAATTTGTGGTACAGGTTCAAAAGTATTCCCAATAGCGCTTGCTGGCATGTTGGTGGCCACCATTAATGCAAGCACCTGTAGTGCTGCTAACAATCCATCACCTGTAGTTGTATAGTCGCTTAAAATAATATGACCAGATTGTTCCCCGCCGACATTGCATCCTTTGAGCTGCATCATTTCTAATACGTGTTTGTCTCCAATATTAGACCGGTATAGTTGCAATCCTTTGCAAGAAAGGTACCTTTCCAGACCAAGATTTGACATGTGCGTGGCAACAATGCCATTGCCTTTTAAAAGATCTTGTTCATGCCAAAGCTTTGCAATCAATGCCATGATTTGATCGCCATCTAACACATGACCATTTTCATCAACAGCAATAAGTCGATCAGCATCTCCATCAAGCGCAATGCCGATGTTAGCCTGATGTTCCAGCACAGCTTGTTGTAGAGCTGAAGTGTGTGTTGCTCCGCAATCTAAGTTAATGTTAACGCCGTTTGGTGCGTTGCCTATAGCAATAACGTCTGCTCCTAATTCCCATAATACTTGGGGTGCAACTTTGTATGCCGCTCCGTTTGCGCAATCTACGACAATTTTTAATCCATCAAGTCGCATTCCTTTTGGAAAACTTGATTTCACAAATTCATTGTAGCGCCCTAATGCGTCATCAACGCGTCGTGCTTTTCCAAAATCTTTGGCTTTTGCTAAAGAAAAATTATTTTTATAAGATAATTCTTCAATATATTTTTCACTTTGGCCATTAAGTTTAAAGCCTTGGGCATCAAAAAATTTAATACCATTATCTTCGAAAGGATTGTGACTTGCAGAAATCATGACACCTAAGTGAGCACGCAATGTGCGTGTTAGCATCGCCACAGCAGGAGTGGGAAGAGGTCCTAGCAACATAACATCAACGCCCATGCTCACAAAGCCAGATGTTAGAGCTGATTCCAGCATATATCCAGAAAGTCGTGTGTCTTTGCCAATGACAACTGTGTGTCTGTGTTGTGATGACGACGCAAGTTGCGTGTTTTCTTGTAAGTATTGCGCAGCAGCCATGGCAACTTTTAAAATTACATCAGCAGTCATTGGTGGCTCATTAACGGCTCCACGAATACCATCTGTTCCAAATAACTTCATGATTGCTCCTCCGGTTGCTGCAGGTGCTCGGATGTTATCCATCCTCCACCTAATACTTGATCGTTTTCATAAAATACACAAGCTTGCCCAGAGGCAACGCCGTATTCTGCATTTTCAAATGTAACTTTGGCACAAGTTGGGCCAGTCACAGTAACTGTTGCATGCACTGGAGAATGAGTTGATCGTACTTTTACCATGCATCTTAATCCATCGCGAAAATGCTCAAGGCCTCTTAGCCAATTCATTTCCTTTAAATGAATAGTGTTAACTGCCAATGCTTCTTTAGGGCCTACCCATACTTGATGTTTTATAGGGTTTAACCTAATTACATAAAGTGGCTCAGGGGCAGAAACTCCAAGGCCCTTGCGTTGACCAATGGTGTAATTAATAATTCCTTCATGACGACCTAGCACAGTGCCACTAATATGAATAATGTCGCCAGAATCTAGCGCGCCTGGTCTTAGTTTGCTAACAAGGTTTGCGTAAGAACCATTTGGCACAAAACAAATGTCTTGGCTATCTGGTTTTTCAGCAACGGTTAACCCAAACCTAGCCGCATGCTCCCTGGTTTCATGCTTTGGAAGTCCACCTAAGGGGAATCTCAAATAATCAAGCTGCGCTTGAGTTGTGGTAAATAAAAAATAGCTTTGATCACGGCTATGGTCTAATGCTCTGTGCAGTTCGGCGCGTTCTTTTTCAAATCGTTGAACATAATGTCCAGTCACTAGCGCTTTGGCATCAAGGTCGCGGGCTGTTTGCAGCAAGTCTTTGAATTTTACTTGTTGGTTGCAGCGTACACAAGGAATTGGTGTTTCGCCTTGAAGATAAGAGTCAACAAAATCATCAATGACTTTCTCGCGAAAAACACTTTCATAGTCTAATACATAATGAGGAAACCCCATTTTATCTGCAACGGTTCTGGCGTCGTAAATGTCCTGCCCAGCGCAGCAGGCGCCCTTTTTATTAATCATGGCGCCGTGGTCATACAGCTGCAAGGTAATGCCCACGACATCGTATCCTGCTTCAACCATTAAGGCAGCAGCAACTGATGAGTCAACGCCGCCAGACATTGCTACAGCGATACGCTCTCCTGGACTTACGCCCTCAAGCGTGAAGTGTTTTTGTGGGATTTTTATCGACAAGTTTGTATACGGCATAAATAATCATCAACGGGTAAAGCCACTCTAAAATACTGCCTAAGAAATTCATAATTTTTCCGAATCCAAGCATAGACATAGCAAAGCCCATGCATACACTTGCAGTTAAACAAATATGGCGATTTATTTGTTTTTTTAAAATATCTTTGTACAAAAATTCTGTCCACATAGTTGTAAGCAATGTGGCTGTTGCCATGCATGAAACGGCTAACGTTATGCTAACAATTGGCAATGCATAAGACCCTAACGCTTTTTGTGCAATGGCTGCCAAATATTGTTCTTGTCCCAATCCAACAAGATCAGCAGCGTAATGCGCTCCTAAGGCCATGAAGCCGTAGTAAACAGCGCACAATATTCCGCCACCCAAAATACTGGAAAGTGCGCCCATTTTGAATAATTCTTTTTTACTTAATCCTGCTTTAGATTTTTTCTTTAAAAATTCATAAACGCTAATGGCAATGAGTGGAGCGCCCATTAAGTCCATAGTTTGGTAGCCAATTTCTAAGCCGTATCCAAAACATTCTTTTACGGCCATTGAAACTTGCTGCATAGGTGGGGCAACCCAAAGTCCCATGCAAATAAGAAAGGCAATGCCACCCAGTTTAAACGGTGTTAAGAATACTCCAATAATTTCTACTAAACGATTGCGCTGCCAGCAAAGACCAAGCAATCCAAGGCTAAAAAGGCCTGAGAAAATCCAAACCGGAAGAGATGGATACATAAGGTTGAACCCACCAAAAGAAACCAGTATGCATCTAGGGACCACGCCGAATGGTCCAACTAACATAAATATTAAAAAATTAATGGCGAAAGCGCCTGATTTTCCAAGGTTTGAATAATATACATCACGATTTCCCTCACTGCGAATGAATCCCATGACACCAATAAATGGGACTATTACAGCGGTAATAATCCATCCTACTAACGTGTATGAAAACATGCCCTGAGTCTTGAATCCTGCCGCAAGTGGGAACACCAAATTTCCGGAACCAAAGAACATGGCGAACCCAGCGGTAAGAACAATACGAAAAGATGACATTAAATTATTCTCCCTATTCTTAAGGTATACATATAAAGATTTTTAAGGAAAATTACAAGGAAAAATATATCCGAAAGTATATTCATGCGAAGTGTCGTTTGATCAAACAAGAAACAATATTGTTGATTTTAAATCTTTGATTTCATAGTTAATTGAGTTCTCTGCAAAATATGAGGAGCTAATTTATTTTGGCAAGTAGTTTAGCGTTTGCTTCTTCTATTTTTGGAATCCAGAAGGTTTTTTGTGATTCACTTAATGAAAGTGCAGTAGTATTAGCTTTTTCAAAATATAGTGTTGCTAAATTTTTAAGCGTCTCTTTTCGTGTCGAATGACTTTCGTTGCAATAGCTCCAATAGTAGCATTGTGCAGTAGAGAGTAAAAAATCAACACGCACTTCTAATGGGCTATGCAGAGCGACATCCGCAAATAAGGTGCCACTTTTTAGAAAGGAAGTGGCGGCCAAGCTACTTAAACCAAAATCGCGCAAGTTCATTCCTAATCTAATATAGCATCCTGCCATATCTAGAGGGCTTTGTTCATGAGCAACGAACCCTGATGACAAAATTAATTCTTCAGGAATATCATGACGTAGAGAAGCAGAGAGTTTAGGTTTAATTTCTTGAATGGCAGCATGTTGTATCTGAGTTAGAAGGCTTACTGCACTTTCCCCACTAACTGCAGCAAAATCAGAAGCAGGAATTATAGTTTGAATAGTGTTGAGAATTTTTTCAGCATCATCTGGATTAGCATTGCGAATATTTTCTGAAAATCTAGCTATAACTAAGCGTCTGCATGCAGCATTGAAATTCTCTGTATTACTTGGTTGTAAGGAAAATCCTGTGCGCATTTGAGGAATGTCAGATCCTGAAATTCCTTCAGAAAGATCTTTTGCGATAAGATTTTTGATTAACGTAAATGTTATTAATAGTATCACTAAGCCGCGCATGAAAAATTCTCATATTTGAATGGCTTACTAATAAAATAACAAAAAACTAGTTAATAAATGTTTAATAATTCAAAAATAGATTTTTTATTAATTCGGATAGGGGGGATGTTTAAAAGGAAGAACTAGGCTTAAGGATAAAGAAACGCCTTCGTTAATCTTCAAAATGCTGAAAATTAAAGAAGGCGTTTGAGTCTTATTTTGCAGGAGTTGCTGCAGGAGCAGTTGCGTCAGCTGCAGGAGCAGCCGCGTGTGCATCAGCCGCTGGAGCTGCTGCGTGTGCATCAGCAGCAGGAGCTGCATGGTCGTGAGCTGCAGCAGCAGGAGCTGCGTGTGCATCAGTATGACCCGCAGGAGCAACTTCTTTAGTAGCTTCTACTGGTGCTTTATGGTCTTCTTTCTTTTTGCAAGCAACAAACGCAACGCTTATAGCAGCTAGAGTTAAAAGAAATAAACTTTTTTGCATGATATCCTCAAATTTTAAAATAAAAGTTTTAACTACTTCTCACTATAAATCAATTTCTAAAAAAAAGCGTGACTTTTTTTAAGAAAAAGAATTTTTTTGTATAAAGGCAGTTATTCCTTGAATAAATCGGCATTTAAACATCCTATATTTTTTAAGTTGGTATCCCTTTTTTATTAATGAAAAGGAATTTAAACATAATTAATCACTTTTTTCAGTGGAATTTTCGTAAGATCTTTATCTATTTCCTTCACTACTTTAGAAAAAACATTGGGTGATAAATGTTGTCGCAAACATCCCAACACTGCCGGTGCAGCAATTAAAATTAATTTGTCGTAATTTTTGACGGTGTTATCAAGAATGGTTGCTATTTCGACAGCAAATGCCTCTTTTTTAAAGTGATACCAATCAGAATGAGTAGGGTAACTATGCGTTCCTTTTGTTGCAATGCCTTTACTTACTCTGCCTGGTGTGGATGCACCTTTATCTTGATGGATAGTAATATCATCGATTGAGTGACGAGTAGCTAATATTGGTGTTAAATTTCGGTTGCTTTTTGTTAGAAATTTGGCGCGTGCGCCATCTGCAATTACTACGCAAGTGGTTTGTTCTTTCATTCGGTTCACTCCCAATAATTTTGTCAAAGATAGAAGATTTAAACTCAAATGAATGAGAGAAAGAAAAGGAAATTTTTACGCAACTCGAGTAAGTTTGTTTTTGTCATTAATTTAATTGTACAAAAAAATACTTTCTCTTTAATTTTTTGTTTACTCACCCCAGTTATGACCGTAAGCAGCTGTTTGAAAAACATAAAAAACATATGAAAGGTCAGAATTCAGCAACGAAGATCTGAAAAAAAATTAAAAAAGTATGAAGAACAAAACAGTGGTATTTTCAAAAAAGTCTTCAATAAAGAAGGTTTCATTAAAGCAGTGATTCATAAAAATCAGCATAGTTTTGAGCGCATTGCTGCAATGTAAAATGCTGTGCGATTCGTTCTTTGCCTGCTTGACCAAAACGAGTTCGCAGTTCAGGAGCAAGCGCCATTGATAATAATGCGCTGCTTAACGACTCAGGATCTTGCGCTTTTACTACTAGGCCGGTTTGCGTGTCTTCTACAGCTTCGGCATTGCCGCCTACGTTGGTTACAACCATAGGTAAGCCTGCTGCCATTCCTTCTAAAATGGCATTTGAAAATCCTTCTTCATGGGAGCACAAAATGCCTATGTCAGCAGCTGCTAGTAATTGTGGAGTGTCTGATCTTTTGCCCAGAAACTCCACGTGGTTGTTAATGCCTAACATTTGAGAGTGTTCTTTTAATTGACTTAAAATTCCATTGTCATTTCCAACACAAAGTAGTTTCCATGATTTTGGTAGTTGCGAATGAATTTTCCCCAAAGCATTTAGTAAATCAAGGTGTCCCTTATAAGGAATAAGATTGGCAACAATGATGAATACCAGGGCATCTTGATTTATGCTCAGGTTGTCACGCAGTTCTTGTTTCGTGAGTAAATTTTGAAATGGCCAAAGATCAATGCCATTATAAACAAGGCTAGTGTTGTTGGAGGTGAAACCTTCTTCATAAAGCTGTTGCACGACGGCTTTACTGTTTCCCAAAGCAGCAGTCGTGAATCGATGCATTAAGCGTTCAAGCGTGCCTAAAATTGGGCGTCGTTGTTGATAATCATTTAAGCTGCGACGACTCATGATCAGAGGGCCTGAAAAAAATGTGAGACGTGCAGCAACCGCTGTTAATAAATAGGCTTCAGGTAGAAAAACATGCCTGATTGCCTTACGATTTTTTAAAAAATTTACCGTCAATCTAGTCAATGAAATAATAAGGCGAATTGGTTTGCGTAAGGTGCGGGGAAGCCAATCAAGGTTTTGCCCTAAATATACTTTAATACCAGCAGTATCAAATATAGGTTTTAAAGGTGCTTTGTCTGACAAAACATGGACTTTTATTAAAAAACCCATATTTTTAAGAGCGGGTAAAACTTGGCTTAAATGACGTTCTGCTCCGCCAACTTCTAAACTTCCAATAAT
>DYTB01000037.1 GCA_020726185.1 Candidatus Odyssella sp.
AAAATCTTGAAAAACTACTCAAACCCTTCTTATCGTTCTTTAGTTAAGTGTCTCCTTTTTCTATTTTCTCAAAGTCAACATAAGGAAACCTGATGCTTAAGACTTGCCCCTTTATTTTGGCCAGCGTATCATGCTCTATGTCTTAGGAATTGGATCAAGAATTAAGTGGATCGCACTCAAGCAGCAAAAGAATTAGAACGTTTAGCAAAACTCATTGCACATCACGATTACTACTATTTTACACTCGCAAACCCAAAAATTAGCGATGAACAATATGATGCATTAAGACGCCAAAATCAAGAACTAGAGGCGCTATTCCCTGATCTCAGAAGACTTGATAGCCCAAGTCATAGAATTGGTTCACCGGTTTCTTCTCAATTTGATAAGGTTAAGCATCGTAAACCTTTGCTTTCCCTAGACAATGTTTTTAACGAAAAAGAATTTGCTGATTTTGGAAAAAAACTAAGACGTTTTCTAAAAATGCCTGAAGATGTGTCCATTCCTATGCTAGCTGAACCTAAAATCGATGGCCTCTCTGCAAGTTTACATTATCAAGATGGTCAATTTGTACTTGGTGCTACTCGAGGTGATGGTCAAGAAGGTGAGAATATCACCGCAAATTTGCGCACAGTACGTGATTTACCCTTAGGACTTTTAGGAGAAAACATTCCAAAAAGCCTTGAAATTCGCGGTGAAGTTTACATGAAACTTGCTGATTTTGAAGAATTAAATACAAAACGCCGACAACAAGACGAACAAGCTTTTGCAAATCCACGTAATGCTGCAGCGGGATCATTACGCCAGCTTGATTCAACAGTAACAGCAGCACGCCCTGTACATTTCTTTGCATATTATGCACAAAGCCTTGAAGGAAATCTTGTCGAAAATCAAAGCGAACTTTTGCAAAAATTACAAACATGGGGTTTTATTGTAAACCCTCATCACAAGCTATGCAACACATTTGATGAAATGGTGCAGTACTACCAAACCATGCAGGAAGTCAGGCAAACCCTTGATTACGAAATTGATGGATTAGTATTTAAAGTTAATGATCTGCGATTACAAGAACGACTTGGTGTTGTGGGCAGAGCCCCACGCCATTCCATTGCATTTAAATTTGCAGCACAACAAGCAGAAACAGTTGTTGATGATATTATTCTACAAGTAGGACGAACAGGTGTAATAACTCCAGTTGCTGTTTTGCAACCTGTCATTGTAGGCGGTGTAACTGTTAGTCGCGCGACTCTTCATAATGAAGAAGAAATTCGCCGCAAGGATATTCGTATTAAAGATACGGTCATTGTACAACGAGCAGGAGATGTCATTCCCCAAGTTGTGAAGGTAAAAACTAGCAAACGTTCAAGCGACTCACAAGTTTACTGCTTCACCGCAAACTGTCCTTGTTGCAATTCTCACCTATACCAAACACCTGGGCAAATAGCTAAACGCTGCCTAAATGGTTTTGGTTGCGAAGATCAAGCCATTCAGCGTCTTATTCATTTTGTTAGTCGTGATGCTTTAAATATAGATGGATTAGGCGAAAAGCACATTGCCAGATTTTATGCACTTAACCTTATCACCACGCCTGTTGATATTTTTACCCTTGAAGATCGCAGTAAAACCCTTAAGGAACCATTGGAAACGTGGGAAGGATGGGGCAAGCAGTCAGCACAAAACTTGTGGGATGCTATTAACAAAGTTAGAACGTTACCATTAGATAAACTAATTTATGCTTTAGGGATTCCCCAAATTGGCCAGACAACAGCAAAATTATTGGCTAAGCATTTTATGGTTTTTGAACGCTTTTTAGAAACCATTTTGAAAGCCCACCAAAGCGATTCGGTCGTACATAAAGAATTGATGCCTATTGAAGGAATTGGTCATGGAATGGCACGCGATATTATTGACTTTTTCCAACAAAAACATAACCTGCAAATGGTTGAAGGCTTATTAAAGCACATTGCCGTGTTACCATACGAAGTAGCTAGCAACCTTCCATTAAGCGGAAAAACAGTAGTATTTACTGGTGGTTTAGAACACATAAGCCGTAGCGAAGCTAAAGCTCAAGCAGAAAAACTTGGAGCAAAAGTTGGCAGTGCCGTGTCTGCACAAACAACATTTGTAGTGGCTGGTAAAGATGCTGGGCAAAAACTAAAAACCGCAAAAGAACTAGGCATTCAAGTTATTGATGAAACCGCATGGCAAGAAATGATAAAAAGCTTATAAATTTCTTACCGTTAAATTCCTACAATTCAATCACTCCCGATAAGACTTTGTTTCGAATATCTTCTGGTGTATTTAACCATTTACCCGAAGTCACCACAGAAGTTGTCAGTTCTATTGTATCAGAATCATCATCTTCCAATAATAAATTCTGGTTACTAGCTGCATTTAAATGCACGCAAACATCCGAAAGAAATAGAACTAATGAAATCATAAGCATTTTAAATGATAGTTGCATCCCACCCTCCATTTAAAAACATTAAACACAACAAACAATTGTGATATTAATGCAAAATAGTTAACAAAAAGTTAACAGAAGGTATTTTTGTGCGAAGCTATTTTCAATTTATTGCTTTTAGGGAGAAAAAAATTTCTCAATTGCAGCCTGAATTTTATTCACAGCATTTGGATTCGTGCCTCCTGCTTGCGCCATGTCTGGACGGCCGCCACCACCCTGACCATCAACAACTTGAGCTGCCACTTTTACCAAATCAACAGCGCTGATTTTTGCTGTTAAATCATTAGTAACACCAATAACCAAAGAAACTTTTCCATCATACGTGCTAGTCACAACTACAATGCCCGATGTTAAAGCCTTCTTTAGATCATCAACTATACTCTTAAGATCTTTCGCAGGTATGTCTTGCAAATGCTTAAAAATGGCTTGAATTCCAGCAATTTCTTCAATTTTATCCACTGCATTTTGACCACCTAATGCCGCATGACGTTTTGCTTCTGCCAATTGTTTTTGCAATTCTTGTATGGTTTTTTTAGCAGCTTCTTGTTCAAAATTATTATTTGCTTGAAGTTCATAAAGTCTATCAATAATGTTTGTGCCCGTTATTGCTTCAATACGTCGTACTCCTGCAGAAACACTAGATTCCCCTATAACTTTAACAAGGCCAATATCACCAGTACGCTGCACATGAGTTCCCCCGCAAAGCTCAACTGAAAAATCACCAAGTCTAAGCACGCGCACAACATCGCCATATTTTTCACCAAATAAAGCCATTGCACCATCTGAAATTGCTTCATCTGGCGTCATTAACTTTGTAATGGCCTCATGATTAGCAAGAATCTCTTGATTTACTGCTATTTCAATTTCGCGTAATTGGTCAGGTGTAACTGCCATTGAATGCGTAAAATCAAAACGCAAACGATTTGGCCCGACTAATGATCCTTTTTGGGTAACATGATCACCCAATACTTTACGTAAAGCAGCATGAAGTAAATGTGTTGCGGAATGATTTGCTGCAGTTCTTGCACGCTTTTTTGCGTCAACCGTTAACCGTACAATATCACCAACTTTCAAATACCCTTTAGCTGATCCAACTTTGTGAACATAAAGGCTGCCAACCATTTTCTGGCAATCAAGAACATTATACGTACAATTATCAGTTTGCATTAAACCAACGTCGCCGACCTGCCCGCCTGATTCTGCATAAAAAGGTGTTTGATTACACAATACCCAGGCATCTTGCACTGTTTCTTGCAGCAATTTTCCATCTTTTACAATTGCTAAAACTTTAGCTTCTGCAGTCAATGCGGTATAGCCTAAAAATTCAGTAGCGCCATGTTCTTCCTTTATATCAAACCAAATTTTTTCAAAGCCAGCTTCACCTGACCCCGTCCACGAAGCGCGCGCTAATTTTTTTTGTTTTTCCATCGCTTCGTTAAACCCATCAGTATCAACGCTGCGATTTTCCGCACGAAGCACATCTTGAGTAAGATCCAAAGGAAATCCATAGGTATCATACAAACGAAAAGCAACGTCACCTGCAAGAGTTTCACCACTTTTTAAATTAGTGGTTTCTTCCTTTAAAAGCTTTAATCCGCGCCCAAGTGTTTGACGAAATTTTTCTTCTTCATGAAATAAGGTTTGAGTGATTAGTGATTGAGCACGCTGCAACTGCGGATAAGTATCTGCCATTAAATTCACTAAAGTAGCAACTAATCGATGCATTAATGGATCTTTAGCACCTAACAAATGCGCATGACGCATGGCACGGCGCATAATGCGACGTAGAACATATCCACGACCTTCGTTTGAAGGCATGACTCCATCAGCAATTAAAAAGCTACTGGCACGTAAATGATCAGCAATTACGTTGTGTGATTGCCTCATTCCAGTGTTTCCAGTTTCGTCTTTAGATGCTTCAATTAAATTTTTGAATAAATCAATGTCATAGTTGTTATGAGCACCTTGCAGAAGCGCCGCTATACGCTCAAGACCCATGCCAGTATCGACAGAAGGTTTTGGCAAATTGACGCGTGTGCCATCAGCAAGTTGTTCATATTGCATGAAGACCAAGTTCCATATTTCAATAAAACGATCACCATCTTCATCAGCTGAACCAGGAGGCCCTCCGGGGATTTTATCACCATAATCATAAAATATTTCAGTGCAAGGACCGCACGGCCCTGTGTCACCCATGCTCCAAAAATTATCAGATGTAGCAATGCGGATAATTTTATCATCAGAAAAGCCAGTAAGCTTTTTCCAAATGGTGGCTGCCTCATCATCATCAGCGTAAACCGTTACAAGCAAGCGCTTAGGATCAACGTCAAAATGCTTAGTTACCAGTTCCCATGCCAATACAATAGCGCGCTCTTTAAAATAATCTCCGAATGAAAAATTTCCCAACATTTCAAAAAATGTATGGTGACGTGCGGTATAGCCTACGTTATCTAAATCATTATGTTTACCACCAGCTCGTAAACATTTTTGTGAAGACGTAGCTGTCTTATAACTGCGCGTTTCTTTTCCGGTAAATAAATCTTTAAACTGCACCATGCCCGCTGCAGTAAACATAAGGGTTGGGTCATTTTGAGGAACTAATGGACTAGATGGCACAACTTCGTGGCCATTGGCCTGAAAATAATCAAGAAAGGTAGAACGAATTGCAGTTAAGGATTTGATAGACATGGCTCAAGTGTTTAAAATTTATTGGTCCAGGCTACCATATTTCAAAGAGGAATTAAATAATGGCTGGGGTACTAGGATTCGAACCTAGGGATGCCGGTACCAAAAACCGGTGCCTTACCGCTTGGCTATACCCCAACGTGTTAGGTAAACATACCAGAAATCGTTAAAAAATCAAGATGTTTGGAATGTAAATGGTATTTTAAGAAGTTTTAATGATAGCATTGAGGAAAACATACTCTTTCCCAAACCTAAATAAAAAAATAATTCAAGGAAAAATCATACTTCACATAGCCACGCCTATGGTTGATTATTTTATAAAACTTGAGTTTTTAGGTATATTAGTATATATTGACGAACATTTTTGTGAAGAACAGCTTATGTTTTATATTTTTTTTGCATTCTTTTTTTCTTTTATGCTTTGCGCCAGTGAAAGCGTTAAGAGACTCTCCATGTTCTTTGCATTGATGATTCTACTGTTAATCTTAAAATGACGAGGAGGGTAGTAGAAACTTATAACGCTCAAAATGCTTCTGCACAGATAGAACTAACCACCAGAAGCCATGGCGATAATTTAAATCCAGGTGAACTAGCAACCCAACATATGGTATGGTGTGATATTCAAATGTCTCCGTACCTTAGGGGAGATGTGGTGTTAGCCAATCTCAAAATACAACATCCAGATTTTGAACATCCCCCTTTTATAGCTGTTACAGGAGAAAAAGAGTTTCATGACAGTGACGAAGAGTTGTCTCAACATGCCAGAGATCGTCATTTCATAGCGGGCAGAGATAAAATCAAAACCCCAGATGACATACGAGTAGTGCTAGGAGTTTATTATAGCTGGCTGGAAAAACAAAAAGAACAGACATACATTTCACGAATTGAAGAAGAATTTACAGAGGATCAAGAAGGAGCCATACGGAAAAAATCACATATACAATGGATACTTAGTGATGTAGATGATGGCCACCATAGAGAAATATGCGACATATCAGAATCAGAAAAAGAGAGCGATGATGATTCAGAACATCTCCCTAAAAAGCACAAACTTGATCCAAGCCTCCAGGGCACAAAAAAAAAAACAAATACAGCAGCTCTGCTAGATCCTAGAAAAGTTTCACCTTCATCCTTGGCTTATGCTAAAGCAGATTTATTAAGAGCTGACGAATCGAGTGTCGATGACACAAAACCATCATGTTGTAGGGGCTGCTTAGAGAGGATTGCAGAGCGTATAACTGGTTGGTCCCAACTGACAGGTTTGTGTTGATTCTCTCAAATAGATGCGTTTCCCGCCATCACCAAGCATCTTTCCAACAGATTTTCTCTAACTTTCAAGTAATAATCACGTGCAGCAATAGCTTCATCTATTGTTGATATAGGTTGACATTCAACAGCAACACCTGCCCCTAATATTGCCCTCATACTTTCAAAGCTTTGTTTAAAATTATCATTCAATAATGCTCTCTCTGCAGAGCTCCTCACATCAGAGCTTGCCTGCAATGCAAGCATTTCAAATGCTAAAACTATAGTTACTGCAAATAAATTTTCCTTAACACCTAAGTAGTATGCGCGAGCTGTAGCAGCTTCTTCTCTTGTCGCAATGCTGCGTAAAACAATTAACGGACTCTCCCCTAGGTTTTGCTTCATTATCTCAAATTCTTGCATTAATATTTTATCAACTTCTGAAGCTGGCGTATCGTTTTCAAGAACAAATTTTGCGTACTGTCCAAATTTTACGGCACTTAGCGCTCTTTGGTGAATTTGCTCTCGCAACTGATTTAAATTTTCATCACCTATTTCTGATGCAAAAAAATTTCCGCTAATAATGAATCCAATAATGATCAATGTTTTAAGCATAAAAATTCACACAAATTTATTTAATCTATCTGCATTTTAGTTGTGAGGTATTAATAAAAAGTGAAAAATGCTCTCTCAAACATTCAGATTAAAATTTTTCCTAATTTTATCTGTAGGCCCCTAGACTAGAGAAGAATTTTTAGATATGTTTACTTTAGTGCCGGCTTAGCTCAGCTGGTAGAGCAACTGATTTGTAATCAGTAGGTCGCGGGTTCGACTCCTGCAGCCGGCACCAGCTCTGCTAAAATCTCAAAGCGTTTTAATTTATACCTTTTTCAAAAAACAGGCTTTCAGCATAAATTGGCCCATGTCTGTTTTACAATCAACTTCATGATCACCATCTACTAAACGAATGCTCTTCACTTTAGTGCCCATTTTAAGAGTAATGGATGAACCCTTCACCTTTAGATCCTTGATAATCACGACCGCATCGCCATCGGACAAAATGTTACCATTAGAATCTTTTATAGTTGGCTCAGCGTCTGTGTCTGCAGTAGACTGTGTTACTGGCCATTCATGCCCACAATCAGCACAAACAAAGTTATCACTATACTGATACGTATTGCTCATGCCACATTCGGAACAAGCTGGAATAATTATTGTCATTGTTTCCTCTAATAATAAAGTCTTTGCTAATTCAATAATTAGCTATCCATTACGGTTTCTCAACAGCTTTCCAGCTTTGAGCATACTCTGCCCATTCAACTGTTGAAGCATTTTCGCCTGTTTCTAGTGCATCACGCGTATCAATCATGACAGCAACTTCGTCAGTTTCTTTTCTTGCAAACTGAGATGCAGTTGCAAACGCCCCTGGGTGCGGGCCATGAGTAAATCCACATGGGTGAATTGTTGACATACCTGGATGAATATTATCACGGCTAAAAAACTGTCCCCGGTGATAAAAAATGAATTCATCATAATCGTCATTGTTATGATAGAATGGCACTTTTAATGCCCCTGGGTCACTTTCAATAAGACGCGGTGCAAATGTACAAACAACAAATCGATTAGCTACAAACGTTATATGCGCCGAAGGTGGCAAATGATAACGATGACTCATCAACGGACGAATATCATCCACATTAATACGCACAGGCGCCAAATTGCCATGCCAACCCATTGCATCCAAAGGATTAAATGGATAGGTCACAACGCTCATCTGCCCAAGTCTTTTAATATGAACTTCCCATTCATGGTTAGCATCAACTTGCTGCGCTTTAAATTGATCATTAATTTTAGGGGTATCAAGCATTGCAGGGTCAAAAATAGCGTGAGGTCCTACAATACCTTTGTCTGGCAACATATAGCTACTATCAGTTGCTTCAACCAACAATATATTTAGTGGCTCAATAACATCTAACCGCCACATAGTAGAGCGTGGCAAGACAACATAATCACCAGTTTTAATCGTCATATGACCATAATCACAAAACAAATCAGCGCGCCCTTGATGAATCAAAAGCTGATCACCATCACCATTACGGGCCAAGTGCGTCATTGATTTAGAGAGTTGCCACCATCGCAACTGTGTGTGGCGATTATGCAAAAATAGATCTGTTTTAAATGGGCAATTTTTTTCTTGGTTCCACTTGTTAAGATCATACGCACGTGGCCGAAGTGGGCCTTCCCATTTTGTCCAAGCTGTTGGTGCAGATCGATGAATCATATGAGTACAAGGACCAAAAAAACCTTCTTTCCCAAGCTCACGCTCATAGGTTTTCGAACCATCTTCTTGGACTGGAAAATCAGCATGAGCCTGCCGACTACAAACACCTTCAACAATAGGAAATTCAATCCATTTACGCATATGTCTTTACCTTTATAATCTTGCCACGATCATAAGGGAAAGGGTTGCATAACAGCAAGTAAAAAGTAAAAAAGCAGAATTCTAAACATCTGCGTAATATTTTTCCTTATCCAAAAGTCCTTCAGAGTGGTCAACACACAAAGCAACGGTCGCATCTCCGGTAATACTAATCGTTGTACGCATCATATCAATAATGCGATCAATACCAGCAATTAAAGCAATACCTTCAATAGGCAGGCCAACTGATGCCAGGACCATCGGCAACATAACAATAGTGCCCCCAGGAATACCTGCTCCGCCAATTGAACCCAACGTTCCAGTTAAAATAATGCATCCATAATCAGCCATTCCTAATACTTTTCCAGTAGCTTGTGCAAAAAACAAAGCGCAAAGACTTATATAAATAGCAATACCATCCATGTTAATGGATGCTCCAAGCGGCAATACAAATGATGAACTAATGTTGGATACTCCAAGACGATTTTGACAAACTTTAATAGTTGTTGGTAAAGCTGCTTTTGTACTGCTTGTAGAAAATGCCAACGTTTGGTACTCAAGACTTTTCTTAAAAAATAGCAGCGGAGATAACTTAGTCCACACAAGAATAATCAGCCCAAACACCAAATACTGCACACCAAACGCTAAATAGGCACAACCTACTAACTTTAAAAGCTTTTCTAAAACTGCCATTCCTTGGGTGCCAACAATCCACGCAGTCAAAGCGCATGCTGCCACTGGAGAAAGCTGAACAATCAAATGCACCATACGAAACACCATCGATGACAATAAAGAAAATATACCGCTCAAGCGTTTTGAGGCTTCATTTTCCATTGTGTTAAGAGTAATGCCCGTAAATAATGCAAAAAAGACAACCTGTAAAATGGTGCCTTGCGCCATCGCATCAATTGCATTTTCTGGCACAATGTTTAAAAGGGTATCAGCTATTTTAGCTAAACTAGCATCCGGATTTTTAAGCACTCCATCACCACTGAAATTTAGAATAACTCCGCTTCCTGGTTCAAAAATAGTTCCAACAGTTAAACCAATAGTTATCGCAAATAAAGTTGTCAGCAAATAAGTAACTGAAGCTTTTATGCCAACTCTGCCCAATGCTTTGGAGTCTTGAACACTTGTAATGCCACTCACTATCGCAAAAAATATTAATGGGACGATAATCATTTTTATAAGCCGAATGAATAAATCACCAAATGGCTTGATGTAGACAACATCGTCCTTTAAGACCACGCCCAATATAATTCCCAGCACAAGACCAACAAGAACTTTTTTCCACAATTTCATCGACCGTAAAACCCCATACATAAATTTCGGCATAATAATTTATTTTTCACATGCAACAAAGCCATCAAACGCGTAAGATGGAAAAAGCATAAAAAAATTCTAACATACAAATTGAATTCTTCTTGGTTCCCATCTTCTGAAAGTATCGCAAGCAGTTTACTTGCAACGTTTGCAAAAAATATACCTCATAAAGACTATCATGATTTACACGAATGGTCGATTAATCACATTCCGGAATTTTAGGATAGGGTTTGGGATTTTTGCGGAGTCATTGGTAACAAAGGCGAAAAAATTCTTGAAAATCCAGCAAGTATTGAAAAAGCTATTTTTTATCCTAATGCTCAGTTAAATTTTGCGCAGAACCTATTAAAGCAACGTGATGACCATATCGCTATAACTTTTATTGGTGAAAATAAAATCAAACGCCAACTAACTTGTCAAGAACTTTACTGGATTGTTGCTAAAATTGCTGACCACTTTAAACAATGGGGCGTTACTAAAGGTGACCGCGTTGCCGGCTATTTACCCAACATGCCTGAAACTGTTGCTGCAATGTTGGCGGCTACGTCTCTTGGAGCTGTGTGGACCGCGTGTTCACCTGATTTTGGTACGCAAGGAGTCATCGATCGTTTCAGTCAAATAGAACCAAAAGTGCTAATCACTGTTGACGGTTATCATTACAACGGAAAAACGTTTTCATGTCTTGATCGTCTGCCTGAAATTTTAGAGCATCTTCCAAGCATTGAACGAGTAGTTGTTATTTCATATTTAGGCCCTGAACATAATTATTCACGTTGGGATCAATTACTTTCAACAAGTGATGCCACCGAAATTACATTCACACCAGTCAATTTTAACGATCCTTTGTATATATTATATTCCTCCGGTACAACAGGTATTCCAAAATGCATTGTTCACGGCGTAGGTGGCACACTTTTAAAACATTTATCTGAACATCAACTACAATGTAATATTAAGCCTGCCGATCGGGTGTTTTACTTTACAACATGTAGTTGGATGATGTGG
The DNA here is from genome assembly GCA_020726185.1 of Candidatus Odyssella sp. Classification (GTDB taxonomy): domain Bacteria; phylum Pseudomonadota; class Alphaproteobacteria; order Paracaedibacterales; family CAITNM01; genus CAITNM01. The sequence goes on from DYTB01000037.1 coordinate 11,139, forward strand.
CATTGGCTAGTATCAACATTGGCATCACGTGCACACATAGTTCTTTTTGATGGTTCACCAACATATCCAACACCTACTTTTTTATGGGACATTGCCCAAGAATTACAAATAAATTTCTTTGGCACATCAGCTAAGTACCTTAGCACGCTGCATAAACTAGAAGTTGATATAAGCAAAACACACGAACTGAAAGAATTGCGTACAATTGGCTCAACTGGCTCTCCACTAATGCCAGAAACATTTGATTATATTTGGAAAAACATCAAACAAGATGTTCAAATTAGCAGTCTTTCTGGTGGCACCGATATTGTTTCTTGTTTTGTGATGGGTAACCCCCTTAGCCCTGTTCAACGTGGAGAAATTCAAGGCCCAACACTTGGTCTAGCAATTGATATATTCAATGAAAAGGGAGAATCTGTAAAAACAGGTGCGGGGGAATTAGTTTGCACAAAACCATTTCCCTGCAGACCCATTGGCTTTTGGAAAGACGAGCAAAACGAAAAATATCACAACGCGTACTATGAAAAATTCCCTAACACTTGGCACCATGGTGACTTTTGCGAATGGACAAAAAATCATGGACTAATTATCCATGGCCGTTCAGACACTACCCTTAACCCAGGAGGTGTACGCATTGGCACTGCAGAAATTTACCGTCAACTAGAAAATATTGATGAAATAATTGAATGCATAGCAGTTGGCCAACAATGGCAAGACGACGAACGCATTATTTTATTTGTGATTATGAAAAAAGATGTCGAACTAACCACCGATTTAATTAATAAAATTAAATTACACATTCGTCAAAACACCACACCTCGTCACGTACCTGCAAAAATTATTGCAATGCCTGACTTGCCTAGAACAAAAAATAATAAGCTCACCGAAACAACCGTGCGAGATATTATTCATGGCAAAGAAATAAAAAACAAAGAAGCTTTGCTAAATCCAGATTGTTTAGTGTTTTTTACAAAAATAGCTGAGTTACGAGAAGAATGAAGAATACAGATAAAGAAGAACTATTCACAAACCATGACTATCAGGTTGTGAATGGAATGTATGTAGCTTACTGCCCAAAGAGAATTAGTTTTTTTAAAGATTATTGAGAAAACAAGCCCCCCCAAGAGCTATATAAAAATAATCTCTCAATGTAAATCCCACAAGTTTTGCATACGGAACGTGCATGACGGCAAAAAGAACAGAGCTTATGATTGCCGCCACCCAAAAGTTTTGAAATATCTCTTCTAATTCTTGCTGAATAAATCCTCTAAACACTAATTCTTCAGTGATACCAACAAGTAAAATAACATCAATCCAAGTGGAGAGGCTGTGATTAAAATTTAAAGCGCCCTTAATAAAATAACTTACAAAAAAAGCAAAAAGTGCAAATGCTGTGGTGCATATGAAAAAGAATCGCGACATAAGGATATTTATTTTTAGGTAATGAAGAGGCTTCTTTCCCTCCAAGTAAAGATAAAGAAAAATAGGCCCTAACCATAAAAAAGTTCGAACAAAGACGATCTCTCCGTATATTTCTAAAGTTTTGCAATAAGAAACATTTGCGAGATAAAACAAAACGTAAAATATGGGAGACACTTAACTAAAGAACGATAAGAAGGGTTTGAGTAGTTTTTCAAGATTTT
>DYTB01000038.1 GCA_020726185.1 Candidatus Odyssella sp.
CCAGGAGATTTGACATGGAACTATTAAAGGAAAAGATCGAAAAACTATCATCATTAAAACCCGAGGCCCTTCAAGAAATAATTCATGGCATGTACCAAGGCAAGCCATTATTAGGGCCTCAAGGACTATTAACCCAAATTGCCAAGACCTTACCCAGATTGCCTTACAGGGCGAGATGGAAGCCCATTTAGCGGAACATAGCCTTGAGGAAGGTGGCAATCGACGCAATGGTCTATCATGTAAAACCGTAAGGAGCTCTGCTGGTTCTTTTGAACTCGAAGCTCCAAGAGACCGTAATGGCACTTTTGAACCGCAGCTGATTAAGAAGCGCCAAACTATCCTAACTGACGAGCTAGATAGTAAAATTTTGGCACTCTATGGCCTTGGCACAAGCTATGGTGACATCTCAAGTCATTTGCAGGATATTTATGGGGTGGAAGTCTCTGCGGCAACAATTTCCGCGGTTACCGATAAATTACTCCCCCAAATTGCGGAATGGCGGAGTCGGCCTCTAGAATCGATTTATGCCATCGTCTTTTTAGACGCGATGTTTTTTAAGGCCAAAGTTGAGAACAAAATGGTCACGAAGGTTATCTACAATATCATGGGGATTAATCGAAGTGGCCATAAGGAAATCTTAGGGTTTTATGCTTGCGAATCCGAGGGAGCGCATTTTTGGTTGGGAGTGCTCAATGACCTGAAAGCTCGCGGGGTTGAGGATGTTTTAATTGCCTGTATCGATGGGCTGAAGGGTTTTCCAGAAGCCATCCAAGCTGCCTTTCCTCATACTGAAGTGCAATTGTGTGTGGTGCACCAGATCCGTAACTCCATCAAGCATGTGGCCAGTAAAAATCAAAAGGCCTTTATGGTCGATTTAAAGACGGTTTACCAGGCTGAAACCAAGGATTTAGCTGAGTACAATCTTTTAAGGCTCGAAGAAAAATGGGGTGAAAAATACCCGATGGTGCTTAAATCTTGGCAAAATAATTGGGACAATTTAACGACTTATTTTAAGTACTCAAGCGACGTCAGGCGGCTGATTTACACGACCAACCCAATTGAGGGCTTTCATCGAATGGTGCGAAAATATACGAAAACCAAGGGCGCTTTTAGGCCTGGTGTGTACGTAGCTTCTGTTTTTTTGGATAATATTATTATCCAATTAATTTCCCTTTAAATGTTTTGTTGTGATTTTAGATAACTCTAGAAGCTCTTAGTTTCTATTTTGACCAGAGGGGGAACTGTTTGCCCACGATTAAGCGGCTTTCTCTCTGAAACCATCCTAAAAGTACCCAAAAATCTCATCAGTGACAACTACAAAAGTGAACTGGGAACAAACTTGGTGAAAAAAGGGGCCTACGTACACACCAGGCCAATCAGCAAAATGTTATAAACATCATATTCAACTGGAGGTGAACTCTCGATACTTTCAAAAAAACAGGGCAAGCTCACCTTAAAAATTTTCGACAATTCATAAAGCATCTTTGCTGAAATTTTATTAACACCTTTTTCATAACGCTGCAGTTGCTGAATGGAAACCCCCAAATCCGCAGCTAAGGTTTTTAACGGCCAGTTCATTTTGCCACGGAAAAACGCCACTTTCTTGCCCAAGGTCTCATCCCTTTTATCGGTTGCCATAGGGTGTCTAATATAAATGGTTGTGAGGAAAATTCATTACAAATAACAGCAATCAAAGATCGAACGTCGGCTTAATAGAGAATATCCTGACAGTAAGTCTGTGCATTGTGAATAAAATAATCTCGACGCTCTGATTCCAACCATTTATATTACACACGACGAGCTTTGAGTTTGGGCTCGGACTTGAACTTCGACTTGAGCTTGAACCAAGTTTTCTACGTCAGTCGGTTCTAAAACCATCACTAATTAACTGCGGCTTTGAATTCTTTACCAGGTTTAAAAGTTGGGCGATTGCTTGCCGCAATATCAATCTCGACACCAGTGCGTGGGTTGCGACCCTTGCGGGCAGCACTTGCGGTTATACTAAAGCTACCAAAACCAACAAACCGAGCATCTTTGTCTTTTTTTAGACCAGCGACTATACCATCAAACACCGCTTCAACAGCTTGACCGGAATCCTTTTTGGTTAATCCAGTTTTATCTGCAACAAAATCAACCAAATCCTGTTTATTCATGGTGAGCTTCTTTCTTTGTTAGGGTTGGATAGTATAAGGTCGATGATATCATGAATATTTGGCCTCAGGTAGTCTGCGTATTTTTCATCTTGTGGCTGATTCTAAATTCTTTCAAGAGTTGAGTGGGAGCCAGCCAGTTAGTTAATTTTTGTATTGTGTGACAGAACGTTCTTCAAGCCTGAGCTTCAAACTCGACCATCTTCTTTGCTCACCCCTTTGCTTGACGGCAATGGCCAGAGCCTTTTTCTCGCCAACTACAATGACAAGCTTTTTTCCACGGGTGATGCCTGTGTAAATCAGGTTTCTTTTCAGCATCATGTAGTGCTGCATCATTAAGGGAATGATTACAGCCGGGTATTCTGACCCTTGGGATTTATGAATGGTTGTCGCATAGGCTAGGACAATCTCGTCACATTCGCCAAAGTCATAAACCACTAGCCTTTCATCCTGTTTTTCTTCATAAGCAATCGTCACCTCTGATTCTTCGTGGGAAATGGCCTTGATAATCCCAATGTCTCCGTTGTAGACATTTTTGTCATAATTGTTTTCAATTTGCATGACCTTATCCCCAACACTATAGGTCCAGCCAAAACGGTTGATGCTTTGTTCAGTAGGTGGATTCAAGATTTTTTGTAATTCCACATTGAGATTCTTCGCACCAACAATGCCGCGTCCCATCGGGCAAAGTACCTGAATATCCGTAAAAGGTGAGAACCCAAACTTTAACGGAATGCGTTCTTTGAGCATCTTAATAATTTTAGCCAAGGCATTTTCTGGATCGCTAGCTTCGATAAAGTAAAAATCTGATTCATCCCCACTCTCAAGTTTAAGGTTGGGTAGCATGCCCTGGTTAATGGCATGGGCGGCAGTAATGATCTGACTCGTTGCCGCTTGTCTAAACACCTCGGTAAGGCGAATCACTGGAATCACGTTTGAGTTAATTAAGTCGCTAAGTACTTGGCCTGGTCCCACCGAAGGTAACTGATCAATGTCACCAACCAGGAGCAATGCTGCCGTTACGGGCAGAGCCTTTAAAACCGCATGGAATAGGGGAACATCAACCATTGAAGTTTCATCAATGATCAGCAGGTCACAGACCAAGGGAGAGTCTTCATTTTTGGCAAACCCACCTTTGATCGGATTGGTCTCTAAAAGTCGATGAATGGTTTTAGCCTCCATGCCAGTACATTCAAAAAGTCTTTTGGCAGCTCGGCCGGTTGGAGCCGCTAACAAAATAGTTAGCTTCTTTGCTTTGAGAATTTTAAGAATGGAATTAACCAGAGTGGTTTTGCCAACCCCTGGACCACCGGTAATCACCATAACCTTAGAGGTGAGTGCAATTTCAATGGCGTGCTTTTGGGTTGAGGATAGGCAAACCTGATTTTTCTCTTCGACCCATTTTATCGCTGCTGCTGTATCAATGGTAGACCAGGGCAGAGGGCTTTGGGTTAAACTGATCAGCTTGTTTGCAATAGCTTTTTCTGCATGAAACAATCCACCTAAAAAAATACAGGGCACCTGGTCAATCGTGGCTTGGATAACACTTTTAATCTCAAGTTCTGCATCCAGGGCTTGGCTAACCAGCTCAAGCGGAATATCCAGTAGCTCCTGACAGGAGGTTAGCAACAAATCTTGGGGCAAACCACAATGCCCATCATCCATTGCTTTGGTTAACGCGTAGGAAATCCCAGCTCTTGCGCGTAATAAAGAAGTTTTTGCAATGCCAACCTGTTGAGCAATGGTGTCAGCACTGACAAAGCCAATACCACGGATATCTCTGGCTAGCCTGTAGGGGTCTTCCGTAATTACGGCAATGGCACGAGCTCCGTAGGTTTTATAAATCCGTACAGCGCGTGCCGTACTAATCTTATGGGTATGCAAGAACAGCATAATGTCGCGAATAATTCGTTGATCAGCCCAACCTTTGGTGACTTGATTGGCACGACTTTGACCAATGCCGGTAATCTCCCTCAGACGCGCCGGGTTGGCCTCAATAATTTCAAAGACATCTGTACCAAACGCTGTGACCAGCTTTTTGGCATAAATTGGCCCAATGCCTTTGATCATGCCGGATCCTAGGTATTTTTCGATTCCCTCAATAGAGGTAGGTGGGGTGGCTTTTAAGAATTGAGCTTTGAACTGACTGCCGTGTTGACGATCGTGAATCCATACCCCAGAAGCTTGCACATGCTCACCGGCTGCAATCATGGAAAGGTTGCCGACAATGGTGACTAGATCTTTATGGCCCCTTACAGTAACGCGCAAAACACAAAAGCCGTTTTCAGCATTATGATATGTAACGCGCTCAACGAGACCGGCGATGGATTCTACAGTTGGCGGAACTGACATGCAGCGGTCCAATCAAATTAAAAAGTAAAAACAAAAATAAAAAAGCAAATCTACCCGGAGGATATAGGGTTTATGAAGCCTTAGTCACGATTTTTTTAAAAGCTCAAAAGAAAACATAAATTCCACCCTCAAACTATCTCGTTTCACCAAATCTTTCTCAATCTGTAGGTAGCAAAAAAGCAGATTATAAGGCTAAGGGCTCCCCTCGCGCAGACAAGACAACGTTACACTCATTAAAGCGGTATCCCCAATTTTCCTTCACTTCGTTCAGTGCAAACTGGGTGATCCCCCACCGCTTTAATGGTCTTGTCTTTGCTACCCCATTCCTCGCCGTAAGGGCAGGGATAATCGCGCTTTTCAAGCGGATTACCTGCCAACAATTATAAGGAGAAAAACAATGAATACCGCAAAAACTGTAAAACAAGATGTTGAAACTAAAGACCTCTACCAACAAATCACGGATCAGATTGTTGAATCAATGAGCCAAAGTACCGATTGGGTTATGCCTTGGCATGGCAAAGCAAATGGGTTGCCTAAGAATGTGGCGACGCAAAAAGCTTATGCTGGGGTCAATACTTTAGTATTGTGGCAAGCCGCTTACGTTAATGGCTATAAAAGCTGTTTCTGGGGTACCTACAAACAATGGAAAGACTTAGGCGCCCAAGTTCGCAAAGGGGAAAAAGCCCGTACCATTGTTTTTTATAAGGATTTGCCCCAATCAGAACAAGCAGATGAAACCGGAGCAACCTTAGTCGAACAAAAAAGTAAACGCTTTGTTTTAAAAGCTAGCACAGTCTTTAATGCAGAACAGGTTGAAGGCTTCGAAATTCCACAAGAAGAAACTACAAAGGTCCAGAACCAGTTAGAAAAAGTGGAAGATTTTATTCTAAAGACAGGTGCCAAGATTACCCATGGGTCGGCTTCTGCTTTTTACCAAGTTTCTGCGGACCTTATTGTTATGCCTGAGCAAAGTAGCTTTGTCGGGACGAAGACAAGCACCGCACCTGAAGCATATTATGCAACCATCTTGCATGAGCTAGCCCATTGGACAGGTCACAAGAGCCGGCTAGATCGAATCTTGCCAACCAGCCGATTTGGTTCGGATAGTTACGCAATGGAAGAATTAATTGCCGAGCTGACCTCAGCTTTTTTGTGTGCAGAGTTAGGCGTAAGCACAGCCCCAAGGCAAGACCACGCCAATTACATAGCCAACTGGCTAAACGTTATTAATAATGACAAGCGCGCTATTTTCTTTGCGGCTCGTCAAGCTACCCTTGCTGCTAATTATCTCAATGGACTTACTCAGGAAACGCAAGAGTTGCTGTAATTTCTCGACAACCTAACCAGACACAAAATGGTTAGGTTTTTGCATGGCTAAAAATTAATGAAATCCTGGCTAAAGGGCCACAGTTGCTTTACTTAACCTATCAAATATAAACATGTTGGGTAGTTATTTAACCTTAGAAAATGCCTGTGAAACTTTCCAGCGCCCCTCAAAATAATCCGTGTATTTTTTAGCAACGGCTTGGGACCGGATAAACACCAGGTTTTCTGCATTGTTAAATTCCGCTGCGTGCGACCAATTATATGAGCCGGTAATAGTCTGATAATCGTCAATCACCATGACTTTGTTATGGGCGATTTTAACGGAATGATCGAAGCGCACCTCAATTTGATTCTCAAGTAGAGCCGCCACTGGTTCTTTTGAAGATTTCTGGGTTCGCTGACTGCGATCTAGAACAATGCGTATCTTCACACCTCGATGTTTAGCTTTAATCAAAGCATCGGTTATGGGTTTGCTGGTAAACGAGTAGCCCAAAAGCAAAATGTTAGATTTGGCCTTATCAAGGTATTGCAGAATTTGAGGTAAGCAAGACTGAGTAGGGGTAAAGCAAACCCGAAGATCCTCAATTTCAGACTTAGCAAGGCTTACGGCTGGTGGTGCCGTGGATGCTTTTTGATCAAGCGGATTAGGTTGGCTAATGCCGGTTGCAATTTGGCCATCGATCAAAAATGGATAAGACGAAAGCCCTGCTGCAAAAAAACCTAGTGCCCCCAAAACGCCCAGCATTTTTTTCTTAAGTGCTTTATTCGTCATCTAGATTAACTCCTCATTTTTTGCGCAGACTGGTTTTTAATAACACGGATACCCTTTTGTTTAAACTGTGCAATCAGCTGATCGGAAAGGGTGGGGGGCAAGGAGTCTTCTAAATGCACCAGCATGCCCAACAGTACTGCAGCTTTGTCAGAAGCTTCTAAATCTAACTGCAAGTCGTCCCCGTCGCTGATCCCACATAAATTTGGTAAAGCCACCATATTGATTAGGCCACCCATTTGAATCAAGGTGCGGATGCGAGCTTTGCGAGCAGATTTAACCTTAAGCTTTAGTTTTTTTTCTAAAACTGCTTTCTGAGCTTGCAAGCGATTAAGCTTCACTTGATTTTGCTGTACCTGTGTATTGGTGTTATCCATTGTTTCCATCAAGTTGTTAACTCAGTGCCTAGAAAAACTTGGCCAAGTGTTTTGCAACGACTTGAAATGTTAGGCATCTGTCATTAGATATTTTTAGTAAGTACTCTAAGTCACTTGAGCATTAGCAGACTTTTTGTTTGTGGCCTTAGGTATCGCAGTTTTATTTTTAATTTTTCCTAAACGTTCAGCTCCTAACTGTTGCCATTTTGTAATTTCAAGAGCATCACAATGAGCAAGATCAGAATTGTGAAGAATAGCATTTTGAAGCCTTTGAGTTAGTTCATAGATTGCACCGTAAAGAATTTCAAAATCCCAGGAAAGAGCTTTTTCTGCTTTGAGCAAATTAATTATCTTTAATTCAAGGGACTGTTGTAGCTTTCCTTGTTGCTCTTTTAACGTAACGATTTTTTGATCAATCGCTTTAATTTTGTTTAATGCAAATGTAGACATACTGACAATCCCTGTTAAATCAAATTTCTAAATATTGGGCAAAACGATCCACTATAATGGCCATATCCCTGCAAACAACAGCTATTTAAATTACAAAGTAACTGATTGTATCAAAACACATACCAATAAATATTTCAAGTGTCATTTGGCAAATTTTGCTAAATGCGCACTGATGCGCGCTTGCGCTAGTATGCCTACGGCGTTATAATGACTTATGGCGATATATCATTTAAGTCACGGTGTTGTAAGTAGAAGTAGTGGGCGAAGCTCGGTGCAGAGTGCTGCTTATATCACCGGATCGAGTTTGCATGAATCTCGTCGTGATCTTGATGTCAGTTATAAGAATCGTCATAGCGATATAGCCTTTACTGATACCTTAGCACCAGAGCATGCGCCACAAGAATTCCATAATCTAGGTGTGTGGGATCTGTTAGAAAACTTCGAAGATGAATATGCGATAAAACGTTTTCCAAATAACTTAGAATATCGTGATAAATATCTTAATTCAGCGCAAACTGCACAAACCATTGTGATGGCTTTGCCACGTGAACTCGATGTTGGCGTTGATAAGGAATTGGTAGAAGAATTTGCGAAGGAGCGCTTTGTTAGTCGTGGTTTGATCGTAACTTATGCAATTCATGATGACGAAGGTAATCCTCATGCACATTTGCAGATTTCGCGTCATGCGGTTGACGCAAACGGTCAACTAATCTGGGCTAAAGATCGTGACATTGTCTCACGCAAAGCATTGCTAGAAACCCGCAAACTTTGGGCTGATTTAAGTAATAAATATTTGGAACGCGAGGGATTTGAAGCAAGAATTACCGAAAAAAGCTTTGCAGATCTTGGAATCAATCTAGAGCCAACCCAGCATCGTGGCTGGGTGTCAGATAAGCTTGCAGGCATAGGAATTAATTCTAGAATTGTCGTTGAAAACGCTGAAATTTTTGCACGCAATCGTGAAGCACTGATTGAGCGTCCAGCCGAAATATTGCCCGAGATGACAAGTAAAACTGCGACTTTTCGGCAGATTGATTTGTTAAGGGCAGTGCAAAAACGGGTAGGAGACGATAGTAAATTGGTAGCCCAGGTTTTTGAAAGCGCTTTACAACAAGCGGTAGTCGTGGGCGAGGGGATGGATGGGCAGGTTCGCTATACGACAAGTGCTTATCAAGCTATAGAAGAACAGGCGATCAGTAAAACTGCAGAGCTGATCATCACTCCTTTCACACAAGGAAAGTTAGCCACAGACAGTAGTGAAGCTCATTTGGCCGCAAACTTTGCTCATCTATCAACAGAACAAAAAGCAGCAGTTCTGGGGATGACCCAAGATAGTAGTTTAGCTGTATTAGTTGGTAGAGCAGGGGCGGGTAAAACCACCACATTAAGAGCTGTTAGTGAGATTTACCAAAATGCCGGACATCGGGTAATCGGCGCATCTTTGGCGGCGATGGCAGCCAGTAACCTCGAAGCTGAGGCTGGGATTAAAGCAGCGACAATTCATAGTTGGTTGTATAAATGGGACCGCTATCAAGCAGCTCAAGAAAAGTTTCTATCATTTGATAGCGTTCTTGCTGAGGGAATCTTTAAGCAATTGGATTGGTACCAAGATTTAAAACGCTTTGAATCAGCGAAACTTACCAAAGATACGGTGTTAATTGTCGATGAAGCTGGCATGGTTGGCACCCGGCAATGGAGTGAATTATTAACCCATGTGCAAAAAGCCGGAGCTAAGTTAATTGCCGTCGGTGATGATAATCAATTTAAGGCAATTGAAGCAGGAGATTTCTTTAGAGAGCTTAAAGACCAGGCGAGCCAAGCTGGGCAGCTCTATCAGCTTAAAGAGATTCATCGCCAACAGCACATCTGGATGCGTGATGCTAGCCACCAATTGGCGGAATTAAACATATCTGAAGGTTTAAGCATTTACGAACAAAAGGGCTACGTCCATCAAACAAGTCACAAGAATTTAAGCGAAGATATTGCCACCGCTTATCTAGATAAGATTCAACGGGGTCAAGATGGGTTAGTCTTGGCATTCACAATTAAGCAAACAACTGAGCTTAACCAAGCAATTCGAGAGCAACTTAAGCAAGCTGGACTGATTGGCAAAGAAGACATCGCTAATCTTAACGGATGCTCCCTTGCCATAGGTGACAAAATTGTCTTTTTAAAAAATGACAAAACGAAGCTAACAATCACTGATGCGTATGGGGTGGTACAAACTAATGCCTCAATAAAGAATGGCACCGAGGGTACGATTCAAGCAGTTGATAGCCAAGGTAACATTAGGATCCAATTAGCGGACAATTGGTATACAACTATTAGTGCTATCTTTGATCCTCCCAAAGTGGCGATTGGTCAACCTGTCCCTACACAGATAAGAACCTATGCCTATACCGACATTCAGCATGGCTATGCGGTAACCTGCCACAAGGCTCAAGGACAAACGGTTGATTTTACCATTATTGCTGCCTCCAAACACATGGACGCTAAGGGTCTGTATGTAGCAATGACCCGTCATCGGGATGACGTGCAATTGTTTTACGCTCAAGAAGATTTTTCAGCCTTTAAAGCATTGACCAATCAACTAAGCAGGTTTGAACATAAAGATCTGGTCAAAGACTATACGATTCGCCCTGAAAATGAAGCAGCTTGGCAACGAGTCCAGGAATATCGTTTAAGTGCACTTGATGCCGCGGCAGTGATTAAAGAGCAGGGTAGAGATTCCAAAAATCCTGGGCAGGTCGATTGGCAGACTTACCACCAGATTAAACAAGATCAAATCAACCTCGGCAAAGAAATTCTACAAGATTTTGGCAAGCATCAGCTCTATGTTAATCAAGCTGGCTTGACTCAAGAGATGTTGCAGATCAGTACAGGCCAAAAATCCAGACCATTATCAACTACGGAGTTTAAAGCAAAGGTCACTGTGGAACTTTATGGAGAAACCGCAAGTGCAGCTGTATAACTTTGATTATGGAAAATATTCAACAAATAGAATTGATAAAAACCAACTAAATCATCATTTTAAAGACAATTATCCAAACAATGCTAGCTTTATCAAACAAGAACTCAATGCCCAGATCAAGGATATTGCGTACCAGCTCTTAGGCAAACCAAACGTTCAAAAAACTACCGAGTGGCGCTATGGTAATCAAGGATCGATTAGCATCCATGTGGCTGGCACCAAGCAGGGTTTATATAGCAATTTTGAGACAGGTGAGTCAGGAAATGCCTTAAAGCTAATTGCGGACTATCTTAGCCTTGACCATAAGCAGGCCTTTAAGTGGGGAGTTGGGTGGTTGGGCTATGATCGTAATCCAGGCCTAACGGGCCCAATGGCTGATAAAGCCGCCGTAATTAAAGACCAACCACTACCCCAAGCAAAGCAGGAATGGACACCAACCTTCCCTGCCCCATCAACCCATGTTGATTTGCATGACAAGCCGAATCTGGCCTATATGCTTAAGGGTCATCAAGAAATATCCCGATATGCCTACAAAGATGCTGATAGCAATATCTTAGGTTACGTAGTGCGCTTAGAAGATAAACAGGGCAACAAAATCACCCCAATCCTCACCTATTGCCAGAATGACAGGGGTGAAAAACAGTGGCGTTGGCAAGGATTTGGTCATGATCGCCCGCTGTATGGCCTAGAACAGCTCAAGCAAAAACCTGATGCACCTGTCATGATCGTTGAGGGAGAAAAAACCGCAGAGGCTGCTAAAGCTCTGTTTCCTGATCATGCCGTAGTCACCTGGTCCGGCGGTTGTGGTGCGGTGAATAAATCCGATTGGAGTGTATTAACCAGTCGTGAGGTTACAATTTGGCCAGATAACGACAAGGCAGGCATCAATGCCGCGGCGAAGATTAGCGATATCCTCAAAGAGCAAGGTAACGAGACAGTTAAAATCTTGGATCTGCCCTCTACTCTGCCCCAAAAATGGGATCTGGCAGATAAGTTGCCTGATGGAATGGATATTAAGGAAATTCTCAACAACCATTCGCAGGCATTAACTAAGCAAGAAACTTTAAAAGATCTGCCTGAACAGCTAATCCATAATGGTAAAATTGCCCAAATCATATACCAACATAAGTTGGACGTAACATTTGATAGCTTAAACAATAGCGATTATCAGCATGTTCATAAAGTTTTTGATATTTTAAAGGAATCTTATCAAACAGCTAATATTAAAACTGAAGATGATTGGGTTTTAAAGCGCGCCACTTTCATGGTTTACAACTTACGTGAGTTTAGCAATTTACCTATGACAGACAATGAACGTGCTCGAGCTTGTTTAGTGGCTGCAACGATTTTTGCTAACCAAAATGAACGAACAGATGCTGCCGCAACTTATGATAACCATTTTAAGGCAATGGGTGTGATCAACACCCACAACCAAAGTAGGGATCAATATATCCAGGCCGAGCACAGTTTTAAGGAGTTATTTGGGTTCCAACCCAATGCTCCATTCGAAGTGCGCCAGAATTATGTCAATGCCCTGCAGGACAAGCTATTTACCCAAATCAAACAACTGGATTTGCATTATCAGCAGCGTAATTTAGAAATTGCCACGAAAGCTTTGGATATGCAAAAGGGCAAAGGTCTGGAATTATAGCCACCCTGTTAAAAAATATTTGTTAGGAAATTTGGAGGGTTGGTAGTTGCAATGATAGTCTTGATATATTGCTAGACTTTCTTTACTCTCCAGTCCAATCAATCAGCAGATATTTCCATTAAGGCGTAAAATTATGTTAAATCCAACAGATTATGAATTAGATTTACCCACATCACCTGAGGAAATAAAAAAGGAGATTTACAGAAAAACAAATAAAGGATGGGTAACTGCCAATCTTTCACCACTATCTGCCTGGGTTAAAGATGTAACAAGAATAGACCTGTTGCGTAAGTTGCAATTTGATTAAAAATTGAGTAAAAGAGAG
>DYTB01000039.1 GCA_020726185.1 Candidatus Odyssella sp.
AAATCTTGAAAAACTACTCAAACCCTTCTTATCGTTCTTTAGTTAAGTGTCTCAAGAAATCATTATCGGGCAAATATTTATAGGAATTGGTGTAGGAAGTTTTGTTGGCCCTTCACACATATTTCTGCAGCAACAATTTTCACCAGAAGTTCGCTATACAGGCGTAGCATCGGGATTTTCTATCGGGATTTTCTATAGGAATGGCTATAACTGGTGGTACCACAGCTTTAATAATGACATACGTCATAAAAGAAACGCAGCTACTACTGGCACCAGCTATGTACATATCAGTTGCTGCAGTGCTTTGGATACTTGCTTTAACCCTTGGTGCAAAGGAACGAAAACTAACTAGAAAGTAGTTAACTGTATTAACCCTGCTTTAATTTTTGAATTGCCAGTGAATAGTCTGGCTGTTTGAATACGCTATTACCTGCCACTAAAACATCTGCTCCTGCAGAAATCAAGCTAGGAGCATTAACAGAGTTAACCCCTCCATCAACTACAATATGGAAATTAAGGTTACGTTCTTTTCGCGCTTCAGCCAATGTTACAACTTTATTTAGTGAAGAAGGAATAAATGATTGCCCATAAAAGCCAGGATTAACACTCATTACCAATACAAGGTCAACTAGATCAAGAACAGACATAATCGCATCAACAGAGGTACCAGGGTTAATTGATACCCCTGCCTTACATCCTAGCTTTTTAATGACCCCCAAATAATGACGCAAATCTGCAGTAGCTTCGGCATGAATGGTAATGTGATCTGCGCCTGCTTTATGATACAAACCAATGCATAATTCAACAGATTCAACCATTAGGTGCACGTCAAAAGGCAAGGAACATACAGGCCGAAGTTGGTGAATAATATCTGGGCCGAATGTTAGATTGGGAACAAAGTGCCCGTCCATAATGTCTAAATGAAGCCAATCAGCGCCTGCGGCTTCTACAGCTTGCACTTCGTCTAACAAATGCAGCATATTGGCTGCCATAAGCGATGGCGCAATAAGCACGGGAGTTTTTAAATTGTCCATTAGATGCTCAACATATTGTCTAAGTTGTAAAGACCTGGTGGTTGCTTAAATAACCACTGTGCAGCTTTAATTGCACCATCAGCAAAGACATTACGATTCAAACATTCATGACTTAAACGAATAGTTTCATCTCCTTGAAAAAAATGAACAGTATGCTCACCAGGAACGTTGCCACCACGAAAACTAGTGAAATTGATCATACTCTGCGGATACCCAGTTTGTTCAATCACCTTACTTAATTCTAAAGCTGTGCCTGATGGTGCATCTTTTTTTAAACGATGATGCGTTTCACTAATTGCAATATCAACATTTTGACCCAAAGCTTGTGCAACTAATGCAACGGCCTTTTTTAAGACAGCAATGCCAAGGCTTGTATTCGCTGCATACAACACTGGAATAGTAATTCCTGCTGCCTTCAACATATTAGAATGAGATTCCTGAAGGCCAGTTGTGCCACACATATAAGGTTTATTTGCTTTGATGCACGCATCAAGCGCCCACTTCATATTGTCTGCATGACTTATATCAATGACACCATCACATGTTTGCAAATTTTGAATAAACGAATTGATATTTTCTGCATTTAAGCGAGAATATTGAACCGTTTTAATTTCGCCTGACAAAAGTGCAATCATTGCACTACCCATACGTCCGCTTCCTATAATACAAACGGTTTTCAATAATCCGCCCCTGAATAATTTTTTTTATGATACGCCATCTTAAATGCTGTGACCAGATTAGCGTTTTATCCCAAGCATCCGTTTTCTTTACCAGCCTCACCAGCCCATGTTGTGCGCCATAAATGAAGAGTTGCTGAATTAATTCCAATTCTACTATCAAGTCTTTTTATTCTAAATTCTGGCCTCACTAAGCTTTCTGCAGGGTAAAACATCTTAGGTGGCATTAAAATATCTCTTTTCCCCCCATGACTTGATGCATTATAAAATGCTGTAGTTGATACACCGGGACCTGTTTGCACAATGGTGTTAAAGCCATCATCTATTGCAGCAGCACTATAAAAAGTTGGATTAGAGTGTTTATATTGAAAATTTCTTCTCATCAAACGAATCATTTCATTGGTAATAGGGTGATCGCGACTCGCAGCCATAAATGCATTGCCTACAAACTCCGACATAGGTTCAATACCAAAAATTGAATCATACAGATAAAATAAAGGTTTTAACGACTGCAATGTAACCAAATCTATATCTAAGTAGGCACCACCTTTTGCTTTGAGTAGTTCAACACGTAAAATATCACTAGCCATGGCAAATCGACATTCGGTAATTGATTGATTAAACTCGCTCTCTAATTCAAGTGAACCAATTAAATCTTGATAAGAAATCAAGCAAACATTCGTTGATGCAAGTTTTGCTTTTGTTAATGGAAATAAGTCAGGATCTTGCACTACAAAGTAATGATTCCAACCATCTGATGCTGAGTGCATTTCAGAACTTTTTATAGCCAGGTTAACGTACTGTTCTTTAGGTTCTTTAGGTTCTTTAGGTTCTTTTGGGTTGCTAACATTAGTAAGCCACACTGAAAAAAAGTTTTGTTCAATTCTAGGTCCAGAGGGGAGATGTTCGCAAAACAACCCCTCTAATTTATAGAGATTATACAGCCGCTCACGCTGCATATATAAATCGTCTGAATCCCTTCTTGCGGACACAAAACACTTCTTAGGTAACCGACATGATCAAAGTACTGTGCTGCTTCAGTGCCTTTTTCCAAATCTGAAGGTATTGGGATTCTCGGAATAAAACTAAATGGTTCAAGAGGCCTTGGAAATAATAATTGTGGCTCTGGTTCTATAGAAAATATAATTTTATCATCCTGTGAAAAAATATTAGGAAAAGCATGAGCAGAACCTTCCAAATCAATAGACTCGTAAAAAGACAAATTACAACATCTATAGTGGCCCTTACTTATTTTAAATGTTGTTCTTGAATGTTCTTGCTGTTGATTACGCCTACTTACTACCACTGTTACAGCTTCTTCAGTTTTGTTAATGACAGAAACACTGCCTGAAAGTTTTGATTTCTCAAGCAAGTATTTTAGTGCATTGGCATCATCAAAAACGTCATCTCTACCTCTCCATGCTATTGGCATGTTAGACGTTTTTGGTTCGGCTATTTCAATATATTCTCTTTCTGTTTCATCAATTAAAGATGTGTTAATATGCAAAAAGCCAAAACATGAACAAACAGTTGATTGCGTTACCTTTTCTGAAGCTATTTCGTCTTTTTCAGACCGTTTAGAAGCAGGTAAAACAGTATCATCAACAAATACATATCCAGGATGTTGAGCAGCAATAAGTTGCTGAGTTACCAAAATACCAACTAAAAACCATCTTTTGAATAACATCTTTTAATTCTTTAAAAGTACTGCTACCGAAATAATAATTTATTTAAGTTAATATTTAGTTGAGGTTAAGTTAATATTGAATTAATATAGAAACAAGCATTCCAGATACACTTTACAAAAGATCTTTGATTCAATGAAATCGTACATTCTTGGGTAATTGTTCACACTTGAATAACCCCATTTTATAAGGTCCAGTTTCTATTGTTTCCCAAACAGTTTGTAAATATGACAAAGTTTTTTTTAACATCTTTAATGGCATATTGTTTTGGGTAATCTTTTGTGAGCACTAAATTAAAAGCAATATCTCACAGTGATATGCCAGCATGATAAGTTGGATCTAACGCTTTTAAAATATAACGCCACAAGCCTTCAATTCTTTGACTGCTGAATAGATCATGAGAAATTCCATGAAGGTGATCCCAGCTTTGACTCGCTGTTCGAACACGATTATGAATGCCAAAACTTCTCATGGCTAAACCATATAGCTTGGCAAAAGCCAACCCTGCCTGAAATTGTGACTCATTAATGTATTCATCCACATATAACTGATGTAGCAAGCATCCCTCATTTGCTGCATTAATGATACTTTGAGCCAAACTTTGCGCTTGTTGTGTGCAAGAAGGTTTTACTGTAATTGCTTTTACCATGATAACCCTTTCACAAAAAATGCTTTCAAATTTTCTTCTATGCGCCTTTTATTAGCAATTACCAATAATTGCCCTGCATTCAATGTTTTGGTTCCAACCTTAAATTGACGACATTTCAGGTCAATATTAGGTGCTGAAAGTTCGTACAAACAAATATTTTGGCTACTTAAATATTGGCACACTTGCCAAAAGCTAACCCAATTTTCAAATTCTTTTTGTAAAGCATAACGTTCAAAAGAAGGCACAATAGCAGCCGGCGTCAAACTTTTTTCTTTTTTATATGTAGAATGAGATTCACTGAAATTTTTTCTTGGTTTTTCAAAACGTATTCCAAACCGACTCAGTGCTTTATTCGTGGCAGTAGTTGTTCGTCCCAGTTCTTTTGCAATTCTTTTTATTGCTAAACCTTCTAAAAAATAGCTACGTGCATTTTCAATATCTGTGGCTGACCATTCCTGTATGCCCATGCATCCTCCTATGCGAAAAAGTTATTTCTGGTTTGTTGTATTCACATAGATAGTTTGATAGAAACTTATAGCATTGGTCAATACGTTAAATGTCCCAGATAATTTTAATAAAATTTTAGAAAATAAAATAGGAATCAGGATTTTTAGTCCCTATAAACAGGGCTTGGCTATTGTTTCTTAAAAACAAAAAAAGTATACGAAAGAGTTATCTCATTCACGCTTTTTAGCAGAGGATCATTGGCAAAAGCGGGATCAATAAAAAACTGTACTGGCATTTCCATAGTTTCTCCGGGATCTAGTTTTTGCTGTTCAAAACAAAAACAAAACACTTTGTTAAAGTACTGCCCCGCAACATCAGGAGAAATGTTATAAGTGGCCATCCCTACAATAGGTTTATTGGAACGGTTTTTAGCTTTGTAATACGCCAATCCATTTTCGCCAATTTTTAAACGAATGGTATGTTGTAGTGGTGAAAATTCCCATGGCAAATCACGGTGGGTATTAGCGACAAACCGTACGGTGATTTCCCGGTTAATCACTTGAGTTGAACCATCTCGGCTAACCTTGGGGGTTCCACCAAATCCTGTTTTTTGACAAAAAACTCTGTATAAAGGAACTGAAGCAAATGCCAATGCCAGCATAGCAAAGAACCCAACCGTCAATAAAATAGCTACGGTTCGGTCATTCTTTTTCACTAAATACCCCAATGATATGTTCAACAATACTAGGGTCAGCAAGGGTACTAACATCACCAATTTTTTCAAATTCACCCCTAGCGATCATGCGTAAAATTCGACGCATAATTTTACCCGAACGTGTTTTGGGCAAACCTTTTACAATATATATGGCATCCGGGCTTGCGATAGGGCCAATTTGTGTGCGGATAGTTTGCTTAATAATTGCTTTTAATTCGCTGTCACTATGAGTTACATGGGCACCTGGAATAGCAAAAACCATAATGCCCTCCCCTTTAATGGCATGAGGAAAACCAACAACTGCTGTTTCAATAATTGAATGATCCATCGTTGCTGCAGTTTCAATTTCTGCCGTTCCTAAACGGTGACCAGACACATTTAATACATCATCAACTCTGCCAGTTATCCAATAGTCTCCGTCAGCATCACGACGCGCTCCATCGCCACTAAAATAATAACCAGGGAATTGACTGAAATAGGTTTCTTCAAAGCGATTGTGATCTCCATAAACGGTGCGCATTTGCCCCGGCCAAGAAGCCTTCATTCCTAAATTTCCTTCAGCAGGATGCCAATCAATTTCTTTACCATGATCATCTAATAGCACAGGCTGAATTCCAAAAAAGGGCTGCGTTGCAGAGCCTGGTTTTAAATTGTGGACGCCAGCTAACGGAGTCATCATAATGCCACCAGTTTCTGTTTGCCACCAAGTGTCAACAATTCTGCAATTTTCATTACCAACTTTATGAAAATACCATTCCCAGGCTTCTTGGTTAATGGGTTCACCAACAGAGCCTAATAACCTTAAAGATTTCCGGGAACTCGTTTCTAGCCACTCATCTCCCGCTTGCATAAGACTACGTATAGCAGTAGGAGCTGTATAGAAAATGCTAACTTTTAAATCGTCAATAATTTTCCATAAACGATCAGGATTGGGGTAATTAGGAATACCTTCAAACATCACTGTTGTGGCACCATTAGCAAGTGGGCCATAAACAACATAAGAATGACCTGTAACCCAACCCGCATCAGCTGTACACCAATAAATGTCATTCTCTTGCACATCAAATATCCATTGATGCGTTAGGCTAGCATAGGTTAAGTACCCACCACTTGTGTGTAGCACCCCCTTAGGTTTTCCAGTTGATCCTGAGGTGTAGAGAATGAATAAGGGATCTTCGGCATTCATAGGCTCTGGTGTAACAGCTTGAGCATAATTCTGAACATAGACAATGTCACGGCCCGCCACCATTGGCACATCTACGTTTGTACGGTTTATAACCAAAACTTTTTCAACTTGTAGCGCTTGCAAAAGAGCTGTATCAACGTTCGCTTTTAGTGGAACAGGTTTACCACCACGCAAGCCTTCATTAGCAGTGATAATAATTTTTGCCTTACAATCTTGAATACGCCCTGCCAAGCTTTCAGGTGAAAAACCACCAAACACAACAGAATGAACAGCCCCAATTCGGGCGCAGGCAAGCATTGCATAAGCAATTTCAGGGATCATGGGCATGTAAATAATGACCCGGTCGCCCTTTTTGACACCCAGTTCTTTTAATGAAAATGCCATGGCGTTTACTTCTTTAAGCAACTGAGCATAAGAAATATGTTTAATCGTTTCGCCTTGATCATCTACCCAAATAATTGCGGTTTTATCAGGCATTACATTAGCGTGACGATCAACACAATTTGCGCACACATTTAGCACGCCGTCTTCAAACCACTTAATAGATATTGGTTTGTTAAATTGCCAGTTTCCAGCAACAGTGGGAAATTTCATCCAATATAAGCGCTTTGCAATTTCCAACCAAAAACTATTTGGATTAGTTTTTGCAGATTCTTGTAACTGCTGATAATTGGTTGAATTAATTAAATAGGATTGGTCGTTAACAGGTTTTGGGTAGGTCATAAATTTAAAATGATTTTATTTTTATAAATCCTACCCGGTATAAGCGATTTGAACAAATTTAAGCGTTGGAACTATTGTCTGATTTTTTTCAAAAGATTTCTTTTTGGTTTTAAAGAAAACTTTTTTGAATTTTTATCAGAGTTTTCGTCATTTTCTTCTTCATCGTCGTCTTCGTCATCTTGTTCTGCACCAGTTACATAATCATCAGCTTTGCCATCTTCTGCACTTTTATGATTTTTTTTAGTTTTTGATTTTGCAACTTTATCTAGCTCCACAGAAACTGGTTCTGTTGGCTTTAAAGCGCTAATTTCACCCTCTACATCTGTGACTACATCTTCTCTATGTAACTGTGTTCTGGGATCTTGTTCTGCACCACCTCGGTTATCCTGACCTTCCAATTCAAAAGCTTTTACTTTTACTTTTACTTTTACTTCTACTTTTTCTACTTCGCTAACCCCTGATATTGCTGAATCTGATCGATGGGATTCAATTACCGGGGCACTAGTTTCTGCAGGAAGAACTTCATCTTTAGAAATCACCACTGCTGCTGGGCCACTAAGCTCTGTTGCTTTGGCATCAACAATAGAAGTTAAGACCATCGGTTTGCTTGCATCTGAACTTACAGTATGCAGAATTGACGAATTATCCACGCGACTAACAACTAGCTCTTGCTGTGGTAAAGCAGCTGTCTTGTGAGCAAAAGCAAGAGGAGGAGACTGAGACTCATTACTCACGTCACTACTAACAGAAGTTGAGTCAGTTACAAGCTGATTCTTTAACTTGCGAGGCTTTTTGAAATGACAATCGTCTTTTCCACATCCCGCATGACAAGGTCTATTTTTTTGAATAACAGAAATATCACCACAGAACACATCATTTGCAGCAAATACGCCTGCAAACATCGTAAATAAAACTAATACGCTTTTATAAATCATATTTTTAAACTCAAATCTAACCTTGTACTTTTAGCATATAAAGAAGACATTTTGCTAGTAATGAATAACTTTCCCATACGCATCTAGCGTTGACTCATGCATCATCTCTGAAAGAGTAGGGTGTGGGAAAATAGTATGCATCATTTCTGCTTCTGTTGTTTCCAAGGTTTTACCAATTGCAAAACCCTGCACTAGTTCAGTAACTTCCGCCCCTATCATGTGGGCGCCAAGCAATTCACCTGTTTTTGCATCGTAGATAGTTTTAACCAATCCTTCAGGTTCTCCCAAAGCAATAGCTTTGCCATTACCACGGTAGGGAAATCGACCAACCTTTAAAGTGTGTCCTGCAGATTTGGCTTTTTCTTCAGTTAAACCAATACTAGCAATTTGTGGATGGCTATAGGTACACCCTGGAATATTGCTGACTTTAATTGGATGTAAACCCTTCACGCCAAACATATGTTCAACAGCTAAAATACCTTCATGGCTAGCCTTATGCGCAAGCCACGGAGCACCAGCAACATCCCCTATTGCATAGACACCTTTTTCTGCAGTTTCGCACCATTCATTGACCAAAATTTGACCTTTTTCTATTTTGACTTTGGTTTTTTCAAACCCTAGGTTTTCTGTATTACCTGAAATGCCAATAGCAACAATTACTGCGTCAACCTTAAGCTTTTCTATTTCTTTGCCATCTTTTGATATCACCGCATCTACATGATCTTTGGAAAGAGTTAGTTTACTAGTAGAACCCAGATGAAATTTCATGCCGTGCTTTTCAAATTGCTTTTGTGCCAAAGCTGAAATTTCTGAATCTTCGTTTGGTAAAATTCTTGTTTGCATTTCAATAACAGTTACCTCAACCCCAAGGGCACGATAAAAACTAGCAAATTCAATTCCTATAACCCCTGAACCAATAACAAGCAATGACTTAGGTGTGAATTCCGGCGTCATCGCTTGTTTTGCTGTCCAGATACGTGGATGAGCCTCAATACCTGGCAGCATTCGAGCTTTAGCGCCCGTTGCTATAATCACATTCTTAGCTTCAATCGTTTCAATTTTTTCGCCTTTTATTTTTAAAGTGTTCGCTTTTTCAAAGCTAGCTTCACCATAAAAAACAGTGACTTTATTTTTAGCTAGAAGCCCTTTAATACCTGTAGATAATTGCCCAGCAATTTTCCTAGATCGTTCAACCATTTTGGCAAGATTGACTTTAACCTGCCCTACTTCAATGCCAAATTCATTAGCATGATTAATTAAATGCAATACTTCTGCAGAACGTAAAAGTGCTTTAGTAGGTATACACCCCCAATTTAAACACACTCCACCTAAGTGTTCTTTTTCAATGATAGCTACTTTTTTACCAAGTTGACTTGCCCGAATAGCAGCTACATAACCGCCTGGACCAGCACCAATAATAACGACATCAAAATTCTGCATACTTTTCCTTATAATTTTTTCGCATCTTTTTAAGATAACCTAACTAATGTTGTGATGCTATTTCCTTTTTCTTGTAGTACAATGAAACAGAACATTAGGAAGGTTCATTTAATTATATGGCAGAAATTATCATTTACACGACGAATTATTGCCCGTATTGCGTAAAAGCAAAACAATTGCTACGCAATAAGGGGGTTGAATTTGAAGAAATTGATTTAACAAATGATGATGCTGGGCGCATACAGTTGGTGGAAAAATCTGGTGGCAGAAAAACCGTTCCTCAAATTTTCGTTAATGGTAAGCATATAGGTGGATGTGATGATTTATTTTCCCTAGATGCCAAGAAGGAGCTTGATACTTTACTAGCATGAGTTTATTTAAGAAAAAATCAAATAATATTCCATCAGAAACTTTTGCAGCCCTTGATATTGGATCAAGCAAGGTGTGCTGCGCTATTGCAAAAATGAATCGAGATATAAACTCTGAAAAAGGAGTAACAGTTAAAATTTTAGGCGTAGCTTCTCATGTTGCAAAGGGCATTCGGGGGGCTTCTCTTATTAATTTAGAGGATCTTGAAGATTCAATATTAAATAGCATTCATTCTGCAGAACAGCTAGCAGAACAAACCATACGAAGCGTTTACGTAAATTTGCCAGCAGAAGCACTACAATCGCACTGCATCACCACAAAAATTTCTCTTTATGGGCAACCTGTAAAAGACTCACACCTGCAAAAAGCTTTAGATGTAAGTCGTGATCAGAATATTGGAACAACACGTCGAATCATTCATATTTTTCCTATTGCATATGACCTTGATGACAGCACTAATATTCAAGATCCACGAGACATGATGGGCGATACATTAACAACAACCCTGCATGTTATAACCGCACCTGTGCACCTTATTGCAAATTTAAGCGCCTGTATTGGTCGCTGCCATTTAGACGTAAACGCGTTTGTGGCAGGTCCGTACGCATCTGCTCTTTCTTGTCTTGTTGACGATGAAAAAGAAATGGGCGTAACTATGCTTGATATTGGCAGTCATAGTATTTCTATAATCAGTTTTTACAACGGAAGCCCCGTTTATTTAGGGTGCATTCCTGTTGGTGGACATCATATTACCCACGACATAGCTCAAGGGCTAAACACAAACCTTAGTCAGGCTGAACGTCTTAAAACGCTTTATGGTACATTGCTAGGTACACTTGATGATCGAGAAACAATTCTTGTAACTCAACTTGGTGAAGACAATACAACCTTTGCAAACCCTGTTTCTAAAAGTTTTTTAATGCATATTATCAAAGCAAGAGCAGAAGAAATTATCGAAGCTATTGAAAGAGTACTATCATCTCACCAAATTGACCCTATAGCATTACAACGATTTGTAATTACTGGCGGTTCTAGCCAATTACAAGGTCTTAGAGAAGCAATGCAGTCTCATTTTAATCGAGTAGTGCGTGTAGCAACGCCTCAAGGGTTACAAGGAATCGGAGACGTTATTCATACACCAACCTTTTCTCTTTGCGCTGGACTTTTGCAATATGCAATGCGTGACCACCAAGGAACACAACTTAGCCGTGCGCTAGAAAAACCAAAAGGCATTATAGGTCGCACATGGGGCTGGATTCGTAATCACGTATAATCTATGAACAAAAAACCAAATATAAATTCAGAAAAGCAAAAACGACTAGAGAAAGCTTTGCGTGAGAATTTGCGCAAACGTAAAGTCCAACAACGTGAACGAGAAGATACACAGAAAAAAGACAACTCAGCAGACAACTTACAATCAGAAGTAGATAAATAAATTCAAAATATAACCACCCCAAAATCCGATTGCCCAGGCAACGACAAAAGGTAGTTTTTGCTGTTGAGATAATTTAAACAATACAACCAAAGCAATGGCAGTTAGCAAGCAATAGATGGGCAATAATGTGGTTGCAATACATCCAGCTCCTAAGCTGAACAGCGTTATATCAATAAGCTGGATACTATTTTTTCGAAAATACCTATACATCCACAACAGGCTAAAAACAGCCTGATAAAAATAGCGAGTATATATAGCAAAAACAAGGGCTGTAACAAGAGCCATTACAAGATTCACTTGTCTTGATTTCCAGTCCTGCCAAGCCAAGATAAAAGTCAAAGTAACTAATGAGAAGAAAAAATAGTGTGCAAAAAAGCTTATAGCTATTCCTTTTTTTTGCGAATTTCTATTAGCATTACATCTAGCCTAGCTTTCAGTTGTGCCTTTATTGTTCTTTTTGTTTCATCTGAAAAAGTTGCCCAATTCTTTAGTTCTTCCACATTGCGTCCACAACCAATACAGACATTCTCAGTGTTAAGTGTGCAAATTCTTACGCAAGGAGATTGTTCCATGGCAGAACTCCTTTTTCTTGCAGAATATTTAAAATTTTTCGGTGAATTTCTTGTGGATGTGCATTAGCCTGCAACACAGTACATCTGTTTGAATTCTTTTTAGCAATTTCTAAAAACCCTGCACGGATTCGTTTATGAAAAGCAATATCCATAGCTTCAAAGCGCCCTTCTACTACTGTATTACCTTCCATG
>DYTB01000040.1 GCA_020726185.1 Candidatus Odyssella sp.
GAAAAAGAAGCGCTAACAAAAAGCCAAATCATTGGTATCGGGGTTGGCCTATATGCAGGCGCAGATGGTGGCTATGGAGCCGCTCAAAGACTTTATATCAAACGTGGCTATATCCCTGACGGAAAAGGCGTTACTTATAATTATGAACCCACGATTCCAGGTAACAGCTATCCGCTTGATGATGATTTGGTGCTGTGGTTTACGAAGAAATTGAGTTAAGAGGATTTATGATAAATATTTTAAATTACCTCTTGACCCTCACGTTACGTCATATCTTATCTTTGAATTGTATTATTTGAGGGCAAGATTATGGCTTATACGGTAAAAGAATTAGCAAAGATATCTGGTGTAAGTGTACGTACACTGCATTGGTACGATGAGATTGGTTTGCTTAAACCTTTCTCAAAAGGAGCTAATAACTACCGTTATTATGAAGAACAGCAACTATTGCGTTTGCAACAAATTCTGTTTTTTAAAGAGCTAGGCTTTGCCTTAAATGATATCCAAAAACTTCTCTCGCAAAATGACTTTGACAACATTAAAGCATTAAATGCGCATAGAAAAATTTTGGAAGATGAAATCGTTCGTAAAAATGATCTGATCACTACGATTGATAAAACAATTCAACATTTAAGAGGAAAACAGGCTATGAAAGACGAAGAATTATATTACGGTTTTGATAAAAAACTGCCTAAGAGTAATCAATATACATGTATAGCTCGGGGCACACCAGCAGAAAAAATGTTGGAGCATTTTAAAAAAGATGATGTCGTTTGGTCAGAGCAAGAATGGTCTGATTTTAAAAATGAAGTAGATATGCTGGATAAAGCGATTGCTAAATTAATAGCAAAAAATCATAAACCAGAAAGCGAAGATGTACAAGCGCTGATCCAGAAACATTACGAACTGCAATCTAATTTTTTTAATTTGACTCATGATGCTTATTTGGCCTTGATTCAAATGTATGAAGATGATGACGCCACGATCAAAATATTTTTTGAAGCTTATCATCCCAAAATGCAAAAATTTATATGCGAAGCAATGAGGCATTATGCAACTAAAATTTTGTAAAACAAATAAATATGGGGCCGGTTTGACTGGCCTCATGCGACCTTGGGTTCTTTATACAAAAAGATACGAAATTGAGAGATATTATGACTTTCCCCTATAAACTTATCGACTTAACCCACGCACTTGATAGCACGATCCCTATTTGGAATGGTGGGTGCGGGTTTAATCATGATGTGCATATAGATTATTCTGATTGCACGAGCGAAGATAAATTTCGCGTCATGAAAGTCAAAATGTATGCGGGGATCGGCACTCATATGGATGCGCCAAGCCACTGTATTTCTGGCGGGAGATTCATCCATGATTTTGATGTGAATGATTTGATCATGTCGTGCGTGGTGATTGATGTATCGGATCAATGCCATGAAAGTTATAGCCTCAGCGCCCAAGATGTAGCAGATTTTGAAAGCAAGTATGGCAAGATCGCAGGCGGTTCATGCGTGTTTGTGAAAACCGGGTGGAGTAAATTTTGGAATATACCTTCGAAATACCATAACAACCATGTATTCCCATCCGTATCTTCTGAAGCAGCATCACTTTTACTTGAACGAGGCGTGAATGCTCTTGGTATTGATACGCTTTCGCCTGATCGACCTGAAGATGGCTTTAAGGTTCATAAAACCTTTTTGGGTGCGGATAAGGTAATCATAGAAAATGTAGCAAATCTGGGTAGTATGCCACCGACCGGAAGCTTTGTTATGGTCATGCCCATTAAAATTAACGACGGTACCGAAGCACCGGTAAGACTCGTGGGATTGATCGAAAGAGAGGTTGGCTTATGAATAGTTTCAAGCAAGCAAAACACTTCATCTTCACCGGCACCCCAGGCAGTGGAAAAACCTCTTGTCTAAAAGAGCTAGAAAAATTAGGTCATGCTGTCATTCATGAAGCTGCAACCGATGTGATTAGTCAAGAGCAAGCTAAGAGCATAAAAAAGCCATGGGAAGAGCCTGATTTTATAGATCAAATTACGCATATGCAAAAAGATAGGCAGATGAATGCCACTGGAGATCTACAGTTTTATGACAGATCACCTTTTTGCACCTACGCACTTGGTAAATATTTGGCCCATTGGAAGAACACAGAATTTAGGCATTCGCCTGTAGTGCTTGGTGAAATTGATCGTTGCCTAAAGGATCGGGTCTACCAAAATAAAGTGTTCTTTTTTGAAAACCTTGGTTTTATTGAGCATACAGATGCCAGAAAAATTTCTTATGAGGATGCTTTGATTTTCGAGCAGATTCATCTGGATGTGTATAAAGAATTTGGCTTTGACATTATGATGGTACCGAAAGGGCTGACTGTTACACAGAGATGTGAATTTATTTTGGAAAAAGTATGACGCAAGTAATTATTTTTGGATCTTCTCGTAGCTTTGGCAATACCAGAAAAGTTATTGACGATATTTTAGGCTTTTCAGGCACCCCATTATTTGATCTCAATAACTTTGACATTAGCCCTTTTGATTATGAACATCGCAATCAGAATGATGGCTTTATACCACTGATACAGGAGCTTATAGCCTATGATACTTGGATAATTGCAACACCAGTTTATTGGTATAACATGAGTACGCAGCATAAAATCTTCTTCGATCGTTTTAGTGATTTGCTAAAAATCCGAAAAGATTTAGATCGTAAACTACGTGGTAAAAAATTATTTGTTATAGCAAGTTTTGGAGATTCTTATCCAAAAGGTTTTGAAGATACGTTCGAGCAGATATGTGAATACCTTGGTATGGAGTATTTGGGGAGCAGTTTCATTTATAGTGGAACTAAGCATGAAGAATACTTAGAGCAGAATAAAGCTCATACTGATAAAGCAAAATTGAAATTAGGAATAGTGCACAAATGAAACTTTTTAACCACGTCCAAATTAAAGTCAAAGATTTAGAAAAAAGCAGCAAATTCTACGGTCCTGTTATGGCAGCCTTAGGATACA
The DNA here is from genome assembly GCA_020726185.1 of Candidatus Odyssella sp. Classification (GTDB taxonomy): domain Bacteria; phylum Pseudomonadota; class Alphaproteobacteria; order Paracaedibacterales; family CAITNM01; genus CAITNM01. Next base: position 3,013 of record DYTB01000040.1, read on the forward strand.
AGATGGTACTTGAAATTGAAGGTATTGTGATAGGCTATGGAACAAGCGTTCATGATATGTTTGAAATACGCCAATTTGATGAAAAATCAGCTTTATCGGGGCACGTTCATTTAGCTTTTAATGCTTATAGCAAAGAAGATGTGGATGCCTTCTATTATAAGGCGCTTGCTAATGGCGGAAAATGCAACGGCGAACCTGGATTTAGGCCTCAGTATAAAGATGGGTATTACGCAGCTTTTGTTATTGATCCGGATGGTCACAATATCGAAGCTGTTTATTCTGAAAAAGCAAAAGTACCACCAATTGCTACTTCATCAAACTGCTGAAAATAGCCACTAACCCAAAGCTTGCTAATATAAAACATGAAATCCATTTTATTCTTTCAAGCCAGATTTTTGGCAACTTATGTTTAATTTTAGTTATGACAGTTCCAAGCACACACCACCATGTCATCGAGCCAAGGAATATGCCAACCACCATCGTAATTGACTCTAAGGCCCCCGAAGATCCAGCGCCAATGGACGCAAAAATTCCAACAAAGCTTAAAATAGTCATAGGGTTTGTTAATGTGAGAAAAAACACCTCACTCACAAGCTTGAAACGACTTTTTTCACTAACATGCGCCTCATTACTTGCTATCCCGCTTTTTGCCTCTTTATAGGCGAGATACAATAAAAATATACCACTTATTAATTTAAGGGCTCCGCTGCCAGCAATCATAATATGGGAAACAGCTGTAAGCCCAAGTGCGGCAATAAGACCATAAACACTATCCGCAAGCGCTGCGCCTAATCCAACAAGTAAAGCGCCTTTAATGCCCAGCTCCAGTGTTTTCTTTATACATAACATGCCTATGGGCCCGACAGGTGCAGCAATAGCAATTCCTATCATCCAGGCTTTAAAGAGGTAAAGTAATATTGACATAAGTTTTTATCCTGTATATTATATCTTATACGGGATATTATAATGAGAAATAGATTTATGTCAATACAAAATAGCGAACATGATCAGTTAGACCGCATGATAGCGGAATGCATCATGCAGGATGCAGCGCTTACGAGCACACAGCTAGGTGAGAAGGTTGGGCTTTCATCTTCTGCTGCAAATGAGCGACTCAGGCGATTAAAGCAAAATGGCTATGTCAAAAAAATTACAGCACTCGTATCTGCTGAATTTATGGATATGACGCTATGCGCTTTTATTTTTGTCACTTTAGACAAAGCAGAAGATCACAAAGGTTTCTTGGATGCAATTGGTCGTAATAAGTCTATTTTAGAATGCCATCATGTTACAGGAGAGCATTCCTACTTGCTGAAGGTGCGCTGCTCTAATACAAAAGCTCTGGAGGGCCTGATTACTGATTTTCTAAAGGGCCAGTGTAATGTTGCCAAAACACTAACCCAGATCGTGCTTTCATCTCATAAAGATGAGAGTTTGATTGTGGATTAACCCAGATTAAACTTCCCAACATTCACCACCTCACTAATCCCAATTTCTTCAAGAAAATCAGCCTCATGGGAGATGACAATCATCGCACCAGGATAATATTTCAAAACCTGTATGACATGCTCTTTCGTTTCTAAATCAAGGTTGTTGGTGATTTCATCGAGGATCAAAAGTTTGGGTGTTTTAGCTGCGATTTGTGCGAGTGACAGTCTTGCTTTTTCGCCACCTGAAAGCTGGGCAACGAAGCTGTTTACTTCTTCATTTTTTCGAAATAGAAAATCGTTCAAATGACGCCGCACTTCAATATGAGTCCAGTTTGGCACCAAATCAGCAATAGTCTCTAATACTGTCTTTTCAGCTGCCAAGGTACCGTAATGCTGGTCCAAATACCCAATATCACTAATCTTAGGCGCATGCCAATTGCCCGATTTAATAACACTGTCATCATCCAAGATTGCCTTAATCAGCGTTGACTTACCGCTGGCATTATCACCTTGTATAGCGATACGATCTCTTGAGCTTATCGATAGACTGATTTTTTGAAGCAGAGGCTCTTGTTCCGCATACCCAATGCTCCCATCACTGATGGATACAATTGTTCGGTCACCAACGCTTGCACTACTTAATGAAAATTTAGGCATAATAATTTCAGGCAAGCGCAAATTTGAAAAGTCGATCAGTTAAATCCTGCTTTTTATGATCGATGGCAGATTTTTTACGGCCAGAGGTTTCTTCCGCTCTACCAGCTTTGGCATTACTGACGACAGTTGGCCATTTTCTTTGATGAATGCTTTTTTCACCCTTGGTTTTGCTTTTAGCTGCGCGTTTTTGCTCTTTCATTAAATCGTGATGCATGTCTTTCTTTTGTCGATCGAGACGTGCTAATTCTTGCTCTATAGAAGCTCTGCGCCCGCGTAATTCACGAATGTAATCATCGTAGTTCCCGGAAAACACATGAATCTTGCCGTGATCGATATGCCATAGGGTATCAATACAATTTCTGAGCAGCTCAGTATCATGGGAAACAACGATGAGAGTGCCAGGGTATGATTGCAACATCCGCATTAAAATTTTACGATTATGCCGATCTAAATGATTGGTGGGCTCATCGAGCAGCAAAACATTAGGTTAAAGGCTCAAGCTTCTTGTAACTGCCGAATTCAAACGCTGCCCACCGCTTAAAGAATCAAATTCTTCAATAACTTGAGGAACGAAACCAATAGTAACGTCAGGAGCACGTAGGACTTGACCACTTGTGGGTTCCACCATCCCATTCAATATTTTGAGCAATGTCGTTTTTCCACTGCCGTTACGACCAATAATGGCGATACGGCTACCATAGGGGATTTGCACAGTAAAATCGTCAAAACAGGTTTTATGTGGGAAGGACAGCTGAAGATTTTTGATCTGAATCGGTTTATGTATCATACGCATCTCTTTAAAGTATTTAGGGCTATAACGAATAAGACATAAGCTGAAAAGCTTTGGTCTTATGCCCTCTGATAGGGCTACTTTAAGAGATAATTTTCATGATATGGATAAGACCTCAAATTGATTTTTCTGACATACTATGCTCACATAGTACCCTATTTTGGAAAATAATTCAATTTCAATATTTTTGGCAAGCTTCCAACTTATCCAGCAAGTCCATGTAGTCTTGCAGCGCTGGGATCAGTGGGCTTTGTTCTGGCAATTCAGCGACTGACTGCTCGATCTTATGCCATTCTTCTTTGGTATAATGGGGACAAGCTGGGCAGCTACTTTGGTTCTGTATCCCTACGCTTGCGCAGCCGCTCAAGCAGACCAGACTTACCCCGATCATGATAAGATTTATTTTGTTCATCCAGTTTTTCATAGGTTTCATGGAGCTCTACGTTTTCCTCTGCTTGTTCACGCTTCAACCGTTCTCGACCCAGCATATAAGCTAAAAGGGTTTGACTGAATTCGCGCATAATCTGCAAAAATGCTGACAACCAAAGCGGCATCATGTTTCAAGACTTCTGATCAATTTTGGCTTGGGTGTTTTTATTCATCACACGACCCACCACATAAGTAATAACCATTGCTGCAATACTGGCAACTGAGGCTTCGTTGAGGTTAAGTCCAAGTTCTGATGCATCTGCAACAGCGATGCTGCCCATTAACGTTGCCCAAAATTCAGTGGTTTTTATTCCTGGTTTCATTTTTAATCACCAATATTAAAGTTTATGCATAAGCTCGTTTTAACCAACCTTTGAGGAATTTGGCCCGCCTTGGCTGAGTGGCGGCGAGTGTTCGATAATATCCAGCGGCTTCAGATTTCAAGGCTGCAAGCAAGTCGCTAAGATCAGCCTTATTAATGGCCGCTAAAGTCATAGGACCTAAAACGCCGTCCTCATCAATATCTTGCCCTGTGGATTTTAAAGCCCGTTGGACAAGTCTATGCGCCCAGTTTGATCCCATATTCACCGCGAGATCAAAGACTTTGGTAGCAAGATTGACGTCTTTGATATCTTTGTAAAGCTGGGGATCCCAAAAATCGCGTTTGTAAATATTCTTTGCTTCATCGACTGTCAAAGCATCCACATCAACATGGGGATAGCTGCGTTTGGAAATCCCAAATTTGGTTTCACCGCCATCATCGTCGGGATCATCGCTGTAGCCGCCTTCATGGGAAAACACAAAGCTGACTGCATGCTCAAAGCGTTCATCGGTAAGGTTTTTAGGTTTATTTGCCATGGGTAATTCTTGCCTCCAATTCGTTAATGTCTTCATGAAGGGCGATAATCCGCTCTTCCAGCCGAAAAACTTTTTCTGCCAAATTTTGGTTTTTTTGAAACCATTCCTCTTGCATCACAACGCGTGAATCAAGTTTAGCCGCCCACCAGATAACGGTTACGGTTTGTATAATGAGAGCTGTTACAATACCAAGAGGGATTTTGCGATCTATGCTCCACTTTCTGAGGCCAACATTTTTTAGGTTATTGGTCATCCGTTTCTCCTTTGAAATCGCGCAAAGCCTCAATGGTGGTGGTGTAGCCACTGCTATCCAATGTGTGCTCAGCACGGGTTATAACCCAGTCGCTTGGAACCCCTGGCCGAAATCCTGATAAATATATTTTGGATTCGGCGACCAACTCCGGACGACCAAGAAGGGTTATATTCAGAGTTTGTGTCCCACGTGTCAGCCGTTCGAGTTTTGCTTCCGCTGCGGCCTTCGCTAACCCTGAATTGGGATAGACGCCGCGCATGGTATGAACGGGATCGCCATCACCAGCTTTTTCTTCTACGGGCTCGGCTTTATCAGGATCATGCCAATAGGAAGCGACTGAGTTATGTTGATCGCGCTCAGCAAAAGTCACACGCCAACTTGAAATTTCATCAAGGCTTAAGGTGCCACCACCAATTAATTGTCCTGTGAAGGATTTAGCTTTACCTTCTGGTACAAATAACAAAAATCCATTGGCGGGTTTGGCAATAGCGCCATGTAGTTGAGCTAACCGAGTTAGTAAGTGCATATCACTTTCTGCCGTTTGATCAATATGTGGCAGTTTTATGCTAGAAAATTGTGATGCAACACGCGGTTGATAACCATGTTTATAGGCAATGGTATTAACCAAGTCACCGATTGTTTTTTGGTGCCATTCATCAATTTTTTGGGATTTAAGTGATGCTTTAAGATCGGCAGCATGCCCTTTGATTTTCATCGTTTGAGGGGAGCCCTCAAGCGTGATTTCATCAACGATATAAAGACCCATGGAAACCAGACCGGCTTCTTGATAGCCAATGGACACTTGAAGTTTTGCGCCCGTTCTTGGTAATTCAAGCAAGGAATCACGATCATCTAGGCAAACCTCAACAGTGTCACTGGTAATGCCAGCCTCATCCGTGATCCGAATAGAAACTAGGCGATTCCTAATTAACCCCGTAATCATTTGCCCTTCTACCCAAAGATTAAAATCTGGCGTCATCTTAATCCCATAATTTAATCGTTGGTTTTTTGGCAGATTTTTGGATTTCTGGTAAATTAATCAAAAGACCCGCAGGTAAAAAACTACCCCATTCAGCAAGTTCTGGATTGGCCGTTAAAACAATTTCAACAGCACCCGATTGAAACCCATAATGCTTCCAGCAAATCCAATCGAGCATGTCGTTTTCTTTGGTGCGGTAGCGTGTCATCATTCTTCACCATAACGTTCAAGGCTTAATCTAAATTCAATTTTTCGAGGAGCGCCGTCCGCTAAAAAAGTATTTTGTGATTCTTCAATTTGAGTAATGACAAAACGACCCAAAACATTCCCTTGGCGATTAATTAACATGAGGGGTTCTTGTCTTTGAGCAGAATCACGCATGGCATTGATTTGTCCTAAGCCTCCCCGAAAATGCGGGTAAATCACACCGTCTAAATCAATATGGTCACAGCCTGGTCCAATCGCTTGAAGCAAAGGTTCTTTGCCAATGCGTTCAATAGAAGGCCAACGATATTCGCTGCTGCGCTTTAAACTTTGATAGGCACTGGTGTTTAATGAGAATCGGTAAGGTCCAAGGGCAAGCATCATGGTAATGCCCCCACAGGATCATATAAGGCCCCGCGTGATTGCGCCTTAAGACGACGCATGACTTCATCTGCTACAGCTTTTGAATCTTGATTCGGTGAGGCTTGAACATTGATATTAAAACTATTGTTTTGGGTGTTATTTTGAGCGGTTTTTTGTGCAAGTGGTAAGGGTTGTTTAAGCGCATCACTGACTGGTTGCATAGCAGGAACGGGGATCTCTGGTACTTCTTTTTTACCCCACATTTTCTCCCAAAAACCACCCACCGCTTTAAATGGCTTTTTGATTTTCTCCCAAAAGCTATTGAGCCAATTGCCAAAGGCTTCCCATACAGGCTTAATAGGCTCCCAAATGGTCATGAAGAAGCTTTTGACACTCTCCCAATTGGTAATCACCAAGGTTGCCGCAATGGCTATTCCGCCGACAATAGCCCCAATTGGATTGCTCATCATGGCAACCGTTAAAGCACGAAAACCTCCAATGACTGCTGGAAAGACCCTAGAAGCTAAGGCCATGAACGAGGCGCCAAGGGCTTGAAGGGCGCCACCAAAGGCAAGAGCCCCCATTCGTACTGCCGTGATTAGAGAGGCACTGTTAACGCCGATAAAACCTGCTTTGACAAGAGTAATAGTAATTAAAAGGGCACGCCAAGCTGTCGCTAGTGCCAATGCACCGCCTTGAATAAAGGTCCACGCATAGCCAAGGGTAATGGCTGCTATTTTCCCGCCAATCAATGCGGCTGTTACCCCCATAATCAGCTTGGTTAAAATGGGATGCTGCTGCGCAAAGCCAGCCATTTGAGTGCTTGCAGTACGTAATACTTTGACAATGGCATTAAGGGGCGGTAAAAGCACAGAGCCTAAATTCATACCGACTTCTGCAAGGCCATTTTTTAGGAGCTGTAAATTATTGGCAGTGGTATTGGCGCGATTGGCAAATTCACGCTGCATGGAGCCTGCAAATTTGGTTTCATCGTTAATCATGCTCACAGCTTTTTTGTATTCATTTAAGCTGCCAACCAGCAATGCCACATCGTCTTGATATTCCATACCAAAGAGATCGAACAAAATGCCTGAGCGTGTTTGTTTATCCATTTTCTCCATGGCTTCAAGGAACTTAATTAAAGCCCCTTGGGCATTTTGGCCGATATCCTTTTCAAGTTGTTTGGCGCTTATCCCCATTTGGCTCAAAGCTTCTTGGAATTTTTTACCCTGTTTGCCAGCGGTTTGCAGTTTACTCAGCATTGCATTAATGGCGGTTCCGGCTTTTTCAGGGGCTTTACCAAGACTGATAAAAGAGCCTGCCAGAGCGCTGGCTTGTATAGGGGTCAAACCAAACTGACGTGCCGTACCACCAATGCGATTGAGCGCTGGCACCATATCTTTGGCTTTGGCCGCAGTGTTATCAGAGAGGTAATTGATCGCATCACCCAGCTTGGTCATCTCGGTGATGGGGATTTGATAAACGTTTGCCAATTTTGCCATAGCATCACCAGCTTCTTCTGCTGACATATCAAAGGCGGTAGCCATTTTGGCGACGACATTGGTGAAAAAAGCTAAATCCTTAGCTGCGATACCAAGTTGCCCGCCGCTTGCGGCAATTTGGGCAAGACCCGCAGCAGATAGCGGGATTTCTCGTGACATGATTTTTAGTGTTTCACCTAATTTTTGAAGGCCATCTGGGGTGTCAAAAGTAACAACTTTGCGCACATCCGCCATGGCGCTTTCAAAATCAATCGCGGCTTTAATGGGTGCTGCCAGTGTTGCACCGAGCGCCACTGCATCAAACATTTGACCACGTAAATTAGCACGCTGAGCAAGTATACCTTGGCGCTTTTGCATGATGCGATCGAGGGCGACATAATGGCCTTTGAGCTTTTGCAGGGATGCACCTAATTTTGTTTGCTGAGAAATGAGGCTCTGAATATCTTGACCGGATTTGCGTATTTCATTATCAAGAGAATGTAGGGCTTCACGTTTTTGAAGATAGGCGGTTTTAGCCTTAAGCGCTGGTGTTTTAGAGCGTTCAAATTCCGTGACCAATGCTTTGCTTGGATTGGTGGTGGCTGCCATCTGCATGGCAAGAGATTTTACTTGTTTTTCAGCGTCCATCCAGCCACGCTTAGCAAGCAAAGTATCTCTATGAAGCTGCTGAAATTTTCCGGTGGTTTTGCCTGAGGCATCGAGTTGTTTAATAGGTTGACCAAGGCGTCCTAATTGGCTGATGCCAGAGGACATGGTTGCACCAAAGTTACCTTTAAGTGCAGCGCCAATTACAACGGATAAGGTATGAATGGCTGTCATAATTGCCTCATTTGTTATTTAAAGTCCTTGCACTATTGATCCATAAAACAAACTCCTCTATATCCATCTCTAACCATTCGCTAATTCCGCCCTTTGCAAAAGCAGCCAGAGATAAAACACTGGCCCTTAAGTCTTTAGGTCGGATGGTAGCAAAAAACCCTGCAAAGCCTCTTGGATTTTGCCGTAATCAGCCAGATCCAATTCTTCAACGGCATCCTTTGGGATATCAGCAAGATTGGCAATAAGCGCGACTTCTTTTTCAGCATCACTATTACCAAGGCGTTCAACCGCTAAGCGATCACGGACCTTTGGGCGTCTTAAAGTCAGCTCTGAAATAACAACGCCATCAATTTTAATTGTTTCTGTCAGTTTAATTTTTTGCATTTTATTAAATTCCTAAAGCGGTTCGAAAGGATGACATTTGATCGACGCCATTGATTTTGCGCACCATATTTTCAGCATCAATTTCAATGAGTTCACGGCGATCAATGGTCAGTTTGTA
>DYTB01000041.1 GCA_020726185.1 Candidatus Odyssella sp.
AAGGATTTTCTTCGTTTGCCGCGAAGGTTGAGCTCAAACTAACCGCGAGAATTAAGATCCACAACCATTTTTTGTTACAGCATTGGTACATCATGTTACCTATAAATAATCATTTTTTTAACTATATACCATAATTGTTAATTTTTTGCTAACCATTTTTCAATCAGACTTATCAACCCTCTCAGGCTGAATCTAGGTGTGTGCATAGAATAGCAGCCCCTGGGCGCTAAGTCTTAGCAATTGAAGCATTATTTCAAGGACTAAAACAAATCGCTATGTGTCCCTGTTCTAATGAGATGAAGTTCATTGTCTCTAAACCGATAAATTAACAACCAATCAGGCTCAATATGGCACTCCCAGCAGGGTTGCCAATTGCCGATCAGTTTATGAGGCCGGAATTTTTCTGCCAGTTCTTGGCCTTGTTGCAAAAGCTCAACAACCTTTCGTAACTTCTCTAAGTTTTTCTTTCTCTTTTTGGCAAGAACCACATCTTTTTTAAAATGCTTGTGGGCCCTAATCACAAGCATCTAATTGCAATCTTTCGCTAACTCATCCCAAGAAGCATATTGTGCCATGCCAATGCCTTTTTCAGAATCTTCAATAGCTTGGCGAGTTTGAGCATTGGGAATCCGAAGGTCAAAAGGTAAGGCTTTTTGAAGAGTTACTTGAGTTAAAAACATCCGAATAGCATCGGCCGTATTAATTCCCAGGGTTTTTAAGACCTGTTCAGCCTGATGCTTAAGGTCTGGATCAATCCGTGTATGAATCATTTGCGTTTTCATGGTGAGCACCTAATGTTACCAAAGAGATATCATATATGTATCTCAAAAGAGAGACATTGTCAAGAATATTTCGAGTTATTGGATCAGCAAAAGAAGCCGGTATTATAAAGCCTGACGACACAGAAACAAATTCAACACGTTATGCTCGATATCTTCCATTTTGGGCTTAATGTGCTTTAATGCAAAACTAGAAAACCATCTAACCGGATGAAATTTGCCACACATCACTAAGATTATCGTATTCTGAACAAGCATTAATTAACCCGATCAGGCTGAATTCCGGTGTGTGCCTGGAATCGATCGAGAATCATCTGACAATAGGTAGGAGAAATTTCCATGGCATAGCAAACCCAGTTCTGGTTATGGGCCGCAATCAGCGTTGAGCCAGAGCCGGCAAAACAATCCAAGACCCGATCCCCTTCTTGTGAAGAGTTTTGAATGGTCTTTTCAATCAACGCTACTGGCTTCATTGTTGGATGCAAGTTTCGATTGCTAACCTTAAATTCAAGCAAGGTGTGCTCTTTTCGAGAGCCACACCAATAGTTTTTACCATTGCTGTTCCAACCATACAGAATCAGCTCATGCTTGGGGTGGTAATGCGCCCACGAAAGCGAGAAATGGCTCTTAACCGCAATCAGCAGTGAAGCAACCACCCCGCCTTTTTCCTTAAAGATTTTCATCAAGCGTGGCAGTTCATTGTGGCTCATGCAGATGTAGAATGCCCCTTGAGTGTAAGCCATGAGATTTGCTACAGACTGGTTGAGCATCGACTCAAAACACCGCCCACAAAGATCATCATTGAGGATGGCTTTAGAGGCATCCCTTTTGCTGCGTAACTTACCTTTCCGCGGCTGATAGTTCACGTTATAAGGCGGATCAGTAAACACCATGGTCGCTTGCTGGTTCTGCATCAGCCGCTCAAAATGCTCTGACTTTTCCGCATCGCCACACAAGAGACGATGGTGTCCTAACATAAACAAATCACCCAACTGAATTGACATCACTAAATTTCTCTTGTTGCTGAAATTTAAGGACAGTATATCAGTTTCAGAGAGTCAAACCCTAGCAATTGAAGCAAACAAAATGCGTAATTAAAATTTATGCACATTAATTTTAAAGTCAGCTCTATGGATGGTTAATCAGTTTATTCATGAAAAAGCAAAATCCCAAGAGCACGATGATTAAAGAAAAAAGAAACAGAGGAACTTTAAAGCTTGTTCTTTTTATAGCTTTCAAGAGATTTTTGTCATATTTTTTGGGGTGTGCTTTTTTATCGGGCATAACGAGATCCTCCGGTTGATTTCCTTAAAAGCATGTCTCCAATTTTAAGGTCACACGAATAAATTAGATTATTATCATAATTTATTATGAAAATTAGCATGGGTCAATGTGGTTTTGGCACATAGTCAACACCACAGGTGAATTTTATCCATAAATATGATTAAACTTAGGTAGTACGATAGCTAGATTAAGATAGTGAACTTAGATTTATTGCGAAAGAAAATCAGAGAAAAATTAAAAGAGAAGAAAATATCTATCAATGAAGCTGAGAAAATATCTGGTATAGGGGTGTCTGCTCTCAGGCACTTTTTACTAGGCAGAACGAGATCTCCCACTTTAGAAACATTTTTTGCTTTAGTTCAAGCGCTTGATATTGATGTCGTAGAGTTAATTGATATCCAGAGCATAGAGCTAAATCAGCCTGTTGGAAAATCCATATGGAAGGGTGAGTTGTTTGGTAAGCTGGTCGAAGGGTTAAGGGATTTTTCCAAAGAAAAAAACACTCAACTCTCAAGCGAGGAAGCTATCCGAGTTCTGATAGAAATTTACAGTTATTGCCACAAAAAAAACTTAGAAAAAGTAGATAAAAATTTTATTGAGCTTTTCCTAGAAAAACATGAAAGCCTATAGCAATGTTGCTGCAACTGCAGTAATTAACCTGTGCTGAATTCCCCGCTTGTTAGCAACTGGCCTCTACACAGGCCACAGCAACAAAATCAACATAAATGGCTAAATTCTGCCTGTGTGGTGGATTTAGATAGTTTCTGGTATGACTGCATAAAAAATGAATTATATCGGCATAGCTGTGCCTTTAAAGCAGTTTGTGATGGCATTGAGGTGGGCAGAGAGAGGTGGTTTTTCCAAAAGAAAAATACCTGGCCCGGAAATATTGGGTGGCTGAAGATATGCACCACACCCTCGGCTGGGTAGCTTGACGCCCCCCATACCCCCCCAGGGGCCGGGTATTTCCGCACAAAACAGGAGCTTTCCACACAAAAAACCGTTGATCACCTCAGATAATCATAGCTTATCGCCTTCATAAGGCGAGGGTATATAGCTTGTTATCCTTATTATCAGCCATTCAACCAATGGCAATAACTATAAAGTTAGCGAATGGTTAGATGAAAAGTGAAATTGTGGTATTTGCCAAACCTGCAAAGCCTTGGTTTTGTTAGGTTGCTCTCTTTTTTGTGTAGTGTGTGATAGTAAGTATGTTGTAAGTAGGCAAGGCTGGAAAGCCTTCTATATCCTATCTTTTTATATATATTTTTTTTACTTACTGTACTTACTACATCAAAAAACAGCGTTTTTTAGGACTTATCCACAGGCAGCCTGTCAGCCGCTGTGACAGCCAGTTACAGAGCTTTTTGCCTCTGAGAGAGGCTGCCACAGCCAATCTTGGTTTTTTGGTAAAAACACAGGGTATCTCTAAGGGATGTTGTAAGTGCAGTATGTCAAATTTTTGTCTCTGAAACCCTTAGTGGATAAGTCTTGCAGAGGATTAAACTTACTACGTTACTTACAGCAAAGATACTGCGCTTTTTGCTCACGTATTTTCTAAGCCTCTGAAACCCTAGCAATTCTGCCATTTATGGAAAATGGGCAGTAATATTTTTTTCTTCTGGAAAACAATATATGATGCAATCATTGAACTAAAAATAATATTTCATTGACGAAACTAAAGAAGCTCTTATAAAGTGAAAATTATCTTCATAGAGCGAGAAACATATGGAATTGAAAGATCTAAACAAATTAATAACCCACACAAAAAACATATCAAGGATTCATCAAAAAATCAGAAATATCTTGCCAAATGATTTCTTTAGCAATGCAAATGAGCCTTCATCAGAAAATGCAAACTTTATTGAAGAAGTAAGGCTTATTTTCAGTAACTACAATAGATTCAATAATCAATACAGCGATGCTCTTCTATCTTTAGAAAAATGGAAGCAGACCTTAAGTTCTTTGGGATCAAGAAAGCCTTCAATAAATGACATAAAAGAGATTCATTATTTAATGAGTCTTAAAGTTCCCAAGGCAGAAATTTGCCGTAAATTTAAGATTAGCTATCCAACTTTGCAGAAATATTTAGCATATGAAATAGCCGAAGAAGCGTAGAAATAGGTAACATAAAATCTTTTAGCTTGAGATTATGGCAAACTGATGTGTTTGCATTTATACTAACCGAAAATTGTTAAGAAAGAAGCTTATGGATGAATTAACTAAGTTATTAAGAAAAGCAAAATATATTTTAGCGTTAGAAGATAGTAGTTTTACTATGCAAAAACTGGCTCAAGTTTCTGGCATCAAACTAAATATCCTGAACACTATTTTTTATCAAGGTTATGTTCCATCTGCGAAAGTTTTGCTTCAGCTAGCAAAGGCATTGAATATTGAGCCCGTGCTGATATTACAAGTGGCGAAAAAGCTAACCCCTGAGATGGCGGACAGGCTTTTTTCTGATGATAAAATGATGTGCGATTTGTACGATCTGGCCTACGGTATTGGCTCCACAAGCTTTCCAGACTTAGTTGATGTAGGGGCAAGTTCATAGGCTAACTTTATGGTAATGTACCCCTGCTAATAACTAAGCCACGAGTTGCCTTTTAGGCAATAAACTTGTATCAATACTTAATTAAAGCGAGACTTAGACCAGATTACGGTAATTTTAAAAGCGAAAGTAAGGGAATATTTATGAAGATACGTTATTGCATTGTCTTAATTGGCCTATGCAGTTTTTTTAATTTATCTATAGCTTTAGCCTCTTACGAGCTAAGCGAAAACCAACATCAAACATCTGCCCATTCTTTTAAAGAGCTTCGCAAACCTAAAAATATAGGGGCTATGGTTTGGCTTAGAGATTTAGAGGAGAAACGCAACCAAGCCAATCATCAGGGTGAGCTTGAAGTTTTCAAGTGGGTTACTCTGGAGATTTCAGCAACCATTGGCGGCAAGTATGGTATCTCAACAAGACACGCAACTCCTAAAGAACGGGCGGAGCTAATCCATTCCATTACCTTTACGCGTCATGTGTTTAGTAGTGAGCAGGAAATGCTGACAGGAGGTTATGGGATGAATAATGTTAAAAATCTACCCGCGCATCATCAAGAACATCTTGCCGCAATTTGGGCGATTGATACTATGGCAGCTAAAGCTATAGCCGATGATACCTTTGCAAAACAATGGGCCTCAATTAGTGAGACTGTGCCGATAGCTCAAAATTTCATTAATAGCGTAGCGCAGCACGCCAAAATCATCGATAGCACGGCTGTTGCTACAGCGCTAGAAAGTAGCTTAGGTTTATTTTTGCAAAAGCAGCGCTCAACCATTGCTTTGGCAAGCGCTATATTTGAGAGTCAACTCCTATACGTTGCTAATAACAACACTCCTGAAAAACTATTTATCAGAGGCATCGCTGGTGCCAGAAAAGCTACAAACTTAGGTGTATTGCAGGCAAAAGACGCGCAAGCACAAGGACTTCTACACTATGCGTACTTACTTTTTAGTGGTGAAAATAGTTTCGGGAAAAATATCTCAAAGTCTGTTGAGGTTTGTAAAGAAGCCGCAGATTTAGGCAATAAAGAAGCAAAAGACAAGCTCCCCATTTTCTTAAATAGCTATGCTGCTGATCTTTTTAACGGCACAAATGGCGTTGTGAAAAATATACCGAGATCGATTGAGTATTTTGGAAAAGCCACAGCTTTGGGGGATGAAAAAGCAAAAAACAATATGCTTACCGTTCTTTGTAAATATGCAGTGTTATTATTTAATGGGGGAGAAGGCATTAAAAGAGATATTCCTAAAGCTATTGATACGTTTAGAGAAGCAACAAAATTAGGTAGTAAAACCGCAAAAATTGATTTGGCTAAGGCGCTATCAATTTACTCATATTGGCTTTTCAATGGGGTGGAGGGTATTGAACAAAATATCTCAAAAGCGATTGAAGTTTGTAAAGAAGCAGCAGAGTTGGGCAGTGAAGATGCTAAAAATAATCTCCCTATTTTCCTTGAAGCGCAAGACTTTAAAGGCAACTGGACTAAGATTTTTCAAACAAAAGTTGGGCCAATTCTTCATACCCCTGAAATGACTCAATTTGGAGGCATGACTTGTGGGAAGGGCATTAATTTGAATTGTAAAACATATAATGATTTTACCCTTTTAGCACCGCTTGTGCTTAAGACAAACTCAACTGCTGATGAGTTTTTGGCAGCACTTAGAATTTCAGGGTTAGTGGATTAATTTATTGGTGTAAATAGTCGAGTAAGGTTGGCGATAGCTAACAACCCCTAGTCAGGTTAGCTTACTCTGTCTACAATTATCTAACCAACAACAATAGAAAGAAACCACACGTGAACAAGCAGGATTTAGTTGATTTTGTCGCAGATAAAACTGGATTAACCAAAAAGGATTCAGGTCAAGCGGTCGATGCGGTATTTGATGGTATTGTCTCTGGTCTAAAAAAGGACAAAGATGCCCGCTTTGTGGGCTTTGGTAGTTTTAGTGTGACCGCAAGTGCCGCTCGCAAAGGCAGGAACCCACGTACTGGCGTTGAAATTGAGATTGCTGCAAGCAACCGTCCAACTTTTAAGCCTGGTAAAGAATTTAAAGCCGCGGTTAACTAGTCGTAGGTCACACCAATCCTCCTATGAATGGTGTGACTTTAAATGTTCAGTACTTGGGTAGCCAAGTATGATGCAGGAATGTTTGAAAAGAAGGCAATGTGACTGGAGATGTAAGTCCATTTGTCCTGCTCCAGCCACAGAGCCGCAGGCAGAGTAAACTAGAGAGGAAATTCATCTGCTTACCTTCCATATCTTTAAACTAACCTAAAATTGTTAACAAAAGGAAAACGCCCATGTCGGTCACTTCATCCGTCAGCTCTGCAGAATTGCACCAATTCTTCGAAAAAGTCGAACGATTAGAAGCTTGAGCCGTAGCACGCCGCAATCACAATGGATTGAGAGCATCCATCCCATCGCCATATATCTAAATAGCATAGCTCATCTGCTGATATTACAACTATTCTTTTGTTGATAATTGTGTTGATGTGACGCATTTTAGGTAGTTAACCGCAGAGAAATAACATGATATTCAAATCCTTTGTTGCCCGCCTCCTAATTATCCTCCAAATTTATAGCAACTTATTTCAAGGTGTGGCCCATGCCGCGGATTTAACGGATTACCCGATTCGTAATGAAATCCATTTGCGCAGTACTATCAATCAGTACGGTGATGTGCGCCTTGCCCTAGGTACCGATAATGGGTCAGACGATCCTGAGATCCTCGATATCATCAATATCCCGGGTTTATTAAAACCTTTAAAAATGGTCACCGAAGTTGATGAAGATAATTTAAGTGAATATTCGGATCTCTCAACTGATGATGAATTTGAAACCAATGACCCACCATTAAATGGTGCCAAATTAAATCACACCAGTGCTTTTGAAGTATTTACGATTCAAGGTTTGCGCATCTCCATCAGCAATACGGGCGCCATGACGATCGAGGGTAGCGCGCATTTGAATAGCAAACCAATTTTCTTAAGTAGCGAAACCTCAATCACCTTAGACAACCTGCAAGCTAAAGCCCTTAAAATCACTGCTCCACGCATGGTAAACCATGGGACATCGACACTCGATTGCTTAAGGCTTGGAACCCTTGGCAAAGACGAAGAGAGTACTCAGAAATTTATCAATTATGGTGATCTCACCGCCAAGGAGCTCTTTCTCAATAACCTCAATAGCGATAATCAAGGCAAAATTGCCGCTTTAAGCTGTGGCATTTATGGAGCCGTAGAACATGCTGGCGCAATCGAGGCCGACAGGCTGATTTTAACCCAAAAATCTGCTTTAAAATTCACCAAAGATACTAAGGCTGAGATCAAAGCTTTGTTCTTGAGCAAGGCGAGTCACCTAGAAAGCTCTGACTCGTCTGGCAAGGTTAACATCGATGTTTTAGAGAGCCTCAAAGGCAGACTAACCAATCTGGGAACCCTGGTGATTAGCGAAATCGCTGAAGGTAGCTATTTCCAAGCAATCACTAACCGTCATTTTATCGGGGTTGGTAATGGGGATGTTGATACGGATCGCTTTGAAAACTCTGGAATTTTTGGGATAAAGCAGGGTTTATTGGTGGTGAATAGTTGCACTAACTCAGGGTCGTTAACGTCCAATGAATTAACCGTTGCAACAGAGTTTACCAACAGCGAAGACGGCATTGTCACAACCTCAGCAATTTCTGGTGAGGGAGAACTACTTAACCAGGGCAAAATTGTAACGGCTGACGCCCTAGAGCTTGGCCTTCGGCAGCTAGTCAATCAAGGGTCAGTGCAAGCTCAAACCATCACTGGCTTAGCCACCTTAGAAAAATTAACCAATGGTTCCGAGGCGAGGATTGAGGCCGAGAAAGCTTTAAGTTTTACAGACTCAACTCAAGTAATTAATGACGGCATGATTACGGCCAAGAAGATGACTTTAGTGGGCGATCAAACTAGCCAAAATGGTAATCTCATTGCGAAAACGCTTGATATCGTTGGCGGCGGCACCTTTGAAAATCACGGGGAGATTGATGCAGAACAAGCGATAACCTTGGCGTTGACCAAATTAATCAACCGGGGCTCGATGATCTCACCGGTATTCAATATCAGCAAGGAATTAACTCGTTTAGAAAATACCAAAGGGGCAGTGCTGGATCTATGGGGCGATGGCTTAGAACCAAGTGCACAGGCAACCCAAGCTTTAATCAACAGTTTAAAGGAATATACGAAATTTACTGAACACAAGATAGCAACCACTGAGCGCCTACTGGCAAGAAAATCTATGATCACCAATCTGCTGAAATTAGAAGAACAGCAACTTAAAGAAGTGATTCAGGCAAACAAAGCGTGCTTCGACACCCTTTTTGGTAAAACTCTCGTTCTCGGTTGGGCGTTGTTGCAAAACAGAGAGGACCTGAGTCATCTTTTTGCGAAGCCGGAATCTTTTGATTATGGAGCGTATTTCAAGGAAAAAGTTGATGCTGACCTGATCAGTCAATTGGGTGAAGTAGACAAGGTAATCCATGAGCTATCGAGTCTTGATGCAAGAGAGCATTATAGATTTTACTTCCATTCGATACAATTGGTTTGGCCTGCTAACGATCTAAAAGAAGAAGCTGCCTTTAAAAAGGGCTTTTTAGGATTTGCAGATTCAACTCAAGTCACGAACAACGGCACGATTAAGGCTCGGAAAATCAACTTAATTTACTGACCAAACTACCAATCAAGAGTCTGGTCGACTAGAAGCTGCAATCATTACCCTCACAGGCACCAAACCTTTTACCAACTCAGGCGCCATCACCGCTAGTCACAAGCTTAAGCTAGATTTATCAAGCTTGATTAATGAGAATAGATTGTCAGCGCCGGTAATTGATGTCTCCAAGCTCATTGAGCTTACCAACAGGAAAGGTGCCGTCATTGATACCCAAAACAGCAACCTTACTTTTAGCAAAGCTAAGGTAGTTAACGATGGAAGCATTAACGCTAGAGACTACCGATTCAAAGGCGGTTCTTTTGCCCAAAATGGCACTATCAAGGGAAAATCTCTAAGAACTGCCGAAGGCACTGCGATGACTAACAACGGGAAGACAGAGCTATCTGGTGCGCTCCAAGCTCATTCCTTCACTCCTTTTAGCATCTATGGCGAGATCAAAGCCCATGAGCTTAGTAGTTTTGGCCCCATAGATCTTTACGGCAATTTAACCGTGGTGGATTCCTTCTATGGTAATGGTTTCATTCATAACGGGGCTAAATTAGTTGGGAATAGTCTTTGTTTTGGTGATGTTTTAGTAGACGGTGAGCTATTTGCAGATTCCCTATACGGAAAGAGCAATTTTACGATCAATCAGGGCAAGGTCTTTGTGAAGACAGACGCAGTCTTTAATGGATTACTCAAAGTTGCTGAACAAGGGTTTTTACGGGGCTATAAAAAACACGTCTTGAACTTATTCTGTAATGGAGGAGCTGAGATTGCAGGTTTAGTTGATGGGGATAATCTGAATGCTGAGAAACCGATTAATGTTACCGGCAAATTGAATAGTCGTAAGAAGACGTTGCTTAAAGCTAACCTTCATGCTGGTGCAAAAGCTGAAGTTACATTAGCTAATTTAAGGTTTAATAAAAATGGCTTTGTAACAAATTACGGCATTTTAAGAATTATTGGTCTGGAAAAAGGATGGTTTTCGCTTACCAATAGTGGAAATGCGCAGATTGATGCTGGTCAAAATAAGCCAACGTGGAAGATCAAGCCAATTTCCAAAGCAATCAAGGGTACGGAAGCCAGTCCTAAGGCAATTAATTTATGGTTTAGTAATTCCGGACAACTAACCCTCAAAAATGGGGAGTTTGATTTAAGTGATTACGCTGCTGAGCACATCAATGCTTTTGATAATGAGGGGACATTTGAGCAGGACAACGCAATCATTTGGTTTGACAAGCCTAAAAACACTGGCACCTGGAAGTCACCCCAGGAGTTGATTCTTGAAAATTATGATGGTACACCCTTAGGAGATTTACAAGCCACCCTTAAGGTTTATGCGGATGGACTTGATGTTTTAGATGGATTGAAAGATAGCAACACTAAACAAGTCAGTCTCTACACCTTAACAATCAATAACACCATTAAAAGAAGTTACCCCTGGCCTTTACAGATGCATATCGAAGAAGATATGGACAATAGGGCTGAGATCCGCGCCCCAGGGCTTTATATTTATGGTCGTAATCTGAAAACTACGGGCAACTTGATAGCTGATAAGGGGAGTTTAGATCTTACCGCTAGTGACACTATCGAAATTAATGCCCAGGTTGGTGGCAAATATGGGGTATGGATTTTTAGCGATTTTCTAAAGATTTTAGGAAAAGGAAACAAGCCAGGATCGGAGGCTCCAAATCTGATTTACCAGCGCAATGGCAATGGGATTTATAGCGATGGTCACATCCACCTGTGGATTACTGACCTAATTGAGAATAACTACGGCATCATCAAGGGTGAACGTTATGACATTAGGGTTCAAAAGTTAATTAATCGAGCAGGATTGATTAAGGCCACTAATTTTAACAGCCAGATCGAGGTTAAAGAACTACAAAATATTAGGGATGATGAGGGAAGACAACCAGTGCTTGGATGTCGCGGGTTTAATGTCTGCGGATACTCAACTGCTACTGGTGGTGGGCGTGATGATCCTGGTAATTGGCTGAGTACCCCCGGCTGTTATTGTGCTGGAAAAACTGCTCCTTATGAAACCTCCGAGGAGGGGGTGATCATTTCCCAAGGAAACTTAGTTGTCACTTATGAATATCTGAAAATGATTGCCTCCAGAATCACTTGCGGGGATGATCTTACCTTGAAAGCAAATGTAAATCTAGAAAACCTAAATGATTTAATCCGTCAATGGCAAGATCTTGCTAACAATCCCCGAAGTGCTGGTAAAATAAACAACCTTGCCACCAAGGAGTTAGTAAAAATTTATAATAAAGCTGCAGGAAAAATACCTCTTGAAGAGGTAACATCTACAGCAAATCAATTGTTACAAAAATATCAAAATGTTCAAGGATTACAAAAAATTGAAGATCTCTTCGAGAGGATAAATCAAGCTGCGCGCATTAAAGGAGCTCAAACTAAAGCTAATCAATTAGATATTCCAGAGATCGCTAAATATGGCAATGA